>JAZKYM010000019.1:0-45838 GCA_045612165.1 Vescimonas sp. | reverse complement strand
CGGATGCCAAATGGCATCCGGACTTTTTAGCGCCGCGGAAAAGTTTCGGAATTACTTGCAATGTTATCCGATTGGGAATTCAACGGCGTTGATTACCAGACAGTCATTGTCTTTCCAGTAGATTTGCATATTTTCAAATTCACCCCAATCGCCGCAGTAAACGGTTTGAGGTTTCTTTTCAACTTTGAAAAGAATGAAGTTTATGCCGCTTTTCTGATACACGTCAACCAGCGTATCACCGCCGAGCGCACCTTGATCGCTGTCAATCACTTGGGCGTAGTATTCTCCGCTGGGAGACTCCACAGTTTTCACAACTGTATTTTGCCCGATATTTCCAAAAATCAAGGCGATAAAGCTGAAGAAACCAATTGGCAACATCATTAGTGCTGAAAGAACCAATGCGGTGATTTTGAGTGACGAAGGTTTTCCATGTTTCACTGTTAAGCAGCAGCAACAGCCGGCAGACAAGAATACGCTGGCGATCACCCAAATCCGAGGACATTCGAAAATGCAGAATGCGGCGTTGATTAGGGAAAGCGGCGTAATCAGCGCCAACAGAATTTGTGCCGCTTTGCGCTTAAAGCGGTTTGGGAAAACAATGTCCAGTATAACGACACAAATGGACAATGCGGCAATTGCGATAGCGAACGCCGAAACGCTGATCAGTTCAAACGTATATCCCAGACATGCTGTTATGATTACGCCTACCGGATACAGTATTGTCAGCAAGAACAGCAAGCATATCAAAATGGATATGGCTTTTTTCATATAAGACCTCTTACTCTTTCCCCAACATCCTTGCGTATTGGTTTGAGAGAATTTTAGACAAAGCACAGAACACGGCAGTCAACACGATGCCAATTCTGTTGTAAATCAATAGTCCGGTCAGAATTTCTAAACTTTCAGCAAAACCATTTCCGGCAAACAGGAGGGAAAGGTCTATTTCGTAATGGAATCCGGACCAGATATAAGCGCCGGCCGTAATGGCAAGGGTGGCAAGCAAAGAGTAGTTGGAAAAGCGTCTTCTATCTCTATATACGCTTACAAAATACCAGTTTGCCAGCGATAACATAAATCCGGTGGAAGGAACGACGAGATTCAACGCCCAAAAGCTGTTTGTAAGGCCCGATGGCGTGCCGGCCTCCAATGCAACGCCGACCGTGATCAAAGCAAACGAAAAGAACAGAAAAAGCGACTGTAAAACAGAGGCCTTCCATTCATCCAGCTTACGGAATGCTCCGGGCGCGTCCGGCACGGTGATCATATCGGCGGTCGATTGCATATCTTCCCAAAGCTTTTTGCAATCGTCGCAATCGCGCATGTGCTCTTCGACGGCTTTTTCGCTTTCTTTGCTGCAACAGCCGTCAATGTATAGTGGGATCAGGTCTTTTACAATATCACAATTCATATCGTTACCTCATTTTTTCCAATAGCCTTTGCTTGGCGCGGTAAAATGTGACCCGTGCCCAGCTTTCGCTTTTCCCGAAGATCGAGCTAATGTCTTTTAATGAAAAACCACCAAACACAGAAAGCATAAATACTTCCTTATAAGGTTCTTCTAATTCGTGCAAGCGATGTAGCGCTTTTTGGGAAAGTTCCTTTTGCAAAAAGGCATCCTCTATGCTGACATCGCTTGTGATATCAAAATCTTCAAGAGAAGCTTTCTTCTTCTGCTCGTTGTACCATGCAAAATAGGTGTTCTTTGCAATTTGGCAGAGCCATGTGGGCGCTTTTTCCTTGCTTTTCAAAGAGGCATAGTTCATATAGGCGCGGAAAAAGGTTTCTTGCGTCAACTCTTCGGATAGCGTAACATCCCGTGTCATTTTCATTAGATATTTGAAAATGAATTCTCGGTTTTCGTTGAAAAGCTTTTCAAAGTCAGTCACATTTTCACCGCCCTTTCAACTATTAGATGGGGGAACGCATAAAACGTTACAACAATGATAGCACATTTTTTGCCAAAATTCAAAAAAGTGAGAAAAAAGCCCGAACGCGCAAAAGCGTTCGGGCTTTTGGCACCCCAGAGAGGACTCTAACCTCCGACCTGCCGCTTAGGAGGCGGCCGCTCTATACAACTGAGCTACTGGGGCGTATTTCCTTGCTATTGTACCCTTACTGCCTGTCTTTTGTCAATGCGAAAAAGGGCGAGAAGCCGCGGAAAAACTATTGCAATCCCACTTTTAGAGGACTATAATATTAAAGTTAGAGCAAAATACCTGTACGCGGCGTACCGGCGCGCCGATGCTGCCGCACAAAGGAGAAGATACCAATGAGAAACGAAAAACTGAGAAATATTGCCATCATTGCCCACGTTGACCACGGCAAGACCACGCTGGTGGACGAGATGCTCAAGCAGGGCGGCGCTTACCGTGCCAATCAGGAGACGGTGGACCGCGTGATGGATTCCAACGATCTGGAGCGTGAGCGCGGCATTACGATTCTGGCCAAGAACACCGCCATCCAGTACGGCGACACCAAAATCAACATTGTGGACACCCCCGGCCACGCCGACTTCGGCGGCGAGGTGGAGCGTATCCTCAAGATGGTCAACGGCGTTATCCTGCTGGTGGACGCCGCCGAGGGCCCCATGCCCCAGACCCGCTTCGTGCTCTCCCGCGCGCTGGAGCTGGGTCACCGCGTCATCGTGGTGGTCAACAAGATCGATCGTCCCGACCAGCGCATCCACGAGGTGATGGACGAGGTGCTGGAACTGCTGATGGATCTGGACGCCACCGAGGAGCAGTTCGATTCTCCCACCCTGTTCTGCTCCGGCCGTCAGGGTACCGCCAGCTACTCTCCCGATGTGGCCGGTACCGACCTCAAGCCCCTCTTTGACACCATTCTTGACTACATCCCTGCCCCCGAGGCAGAGGTGGATCAGCCCTTCCAGATGCTGGTCAGCGCCATCGACTATAACGAGTTCGTGGGCCGCATCGCCATCGGCCGCATTGAGCGCGGCACCCTGAAGCAGAATCAGGAAATCGCTGTATGCAACTACCACAATCCCGATGCGCCGGCCAAGAAGGCTAAGGCCGTCAGCATGTACGAGTTTGACGGTTTGGGCAGAACCCCCGTCACCGAAGCCACCGCCGGCAATATCATCGCCCTGAGCGGTATCGGCGAGATCACCATCGGCGACACCATCTGCGTCCCCACCTGCGTGGAGCCTCTGCCCTTCGTGCAGATCAGCGCCCCTACCGTGGAGATGACCTTTGCCATCAACGACTCCCCTTATGCCGGCCGCGAGGGCAAGTTTGTCACTTCTCGCCAGCTGCGCGAGCGCCTGTTCCGCGAGACGCTGAAGGATGTGTCCCTGCGCGTCAGCGAGATCGAAGGTTCCATGGACGCCTTCAACGTGGCAGGCCGCGGTGAAATGAGCCTGTCCATCCTGATCGAGACCATGCGCCGCGAGGGCTATGAGTTCCAGGTGTCTCCTCCCCGTGTGCTGTATCAGACCATCGACGGCCAGCTGTGTGAGCCTATGGAGCGTCTGGTGGTGGACGTGCCCTCTGACGCGGTGGGCGCTGTCATCGAAAAGCTGGGTGGCCGCAAGGGTGACCTCATTGAGATGAACCCTGTGGGCAACCGCATGAAGATCGAGTTCCGCATTCCCTCCCGTGGCCTCTTTGGCTACCGCAACGAGTTCCTCACCGACACCAAGGGTGAGGGTATCATGGCCAGCGTCTTTGATTGCTATGCACCCCACCGCGGTGAGTTGAGCCGCCGCAACACCGGCTCTCTGGTGTCCTTTGAAACCGGCGAGTCTGTGGCTTACGGCCTCTTTAACGCTCAGGAGCGCGGTGCGCTGTTTATCGGCCCCGGCGTAAAGGTCTACGAGGGCATGGTGGTTGGTGTCTGCCCCAAGCAGGAGGACGTGGTGGTCAATGTCTGCCGCCGCAAGCAGCTGACCAATATGCGCGCCTCCGGCTCTGACGAAGCGCTGCGTCTGGTGCCGCCTCGCCGTCTGAGTCTGGAGCAGTGTCTGGAATTTTTGGCAGACGATGAGCTGCTGGAAGTCACGCCTGAAAACTTGCGCATCCGCAAGACCATCCTCAACCACGAAAAGCGCATGAAGTCCATCCACAGAAAAAAGTAAACCGCTGCATCCAACCGCCTTGCTGCACAGCAGGGCGGTTTTTTGTCTGCTGGGGGGATGAAGCGGCTGCAGATGGAGTAAACAGGTAAATTAGTGAGAATAATTATCATTAATTTGCAAAATAGTGGCAATTGTCACAGACAAATTCTGCCGCCCTGTGCTAAGATAAGGCCAAATTCAAATACACTGTCCAAATGGCGGTGGGGAAGGGAGAATCATTATGAAATTTTATCCTGTTGTAAGTGAATTGGCACTCGAGGTGGTATCTGCCGATTATAAGTCTGGCCGCGAGATCGGCAAAGCCCGTCTGGGCGCCAAGTGCCTGTATTTCCGCGATAAGCTGAAGGTTCAGTACATCCCTTATGAGGACATCACCCGTGTGTTCCGCCGTGTGGTGATGGTTCCGGCCACTATGTGCTGCGGCAAGGGCGATTTGGAGATGGAGAATATCGTTGTGTGCACCGCGGAGGGGGAGAAGGCGCAAATCCAACTGCCCGGCGCCCGTGCCGGCAAGATCATGTTGGAGGAGTTGGCGCGCCTTGTGCCTCATGCTCAGGTGGGCAAGCCGGACGATGCCGATTCGATGAAATAAATTCCGGTACTTTTTGAATTTTTTATAAAATTTTATCGAAAAGGGGCTTGTTATTTACGGCGCTTAGCAGTAAAATGATATCCGTATATGTATCCCTAATGGGAAGCAATCAATTGAGGAGACCGTATCTATGACATCCAAGGAAGCACTGCAAACTCTGCTGAAATCTTACTGGCGCTATTACAACGTAAAAGACGAAGGCGTGGAAGCACCCTTTGACGCAGAAGCGGAGTTTGTCTCCAAGGACGAGCAGTACTTTCTTGTTAAGGCGGCCAAGCTGGGTGAGTCGAATTCTTTCGAGTATATCTACTTTGCCGCCGTGGAACATCTGACGCTGGCGCTGGCACAGGAGCTGGATGAGGCTGCCTGGTCTCGTGGCATGGCCCGTGTGGAGCCTAAGCCCAACCACCGCAACAGCGACGTGCATCTGGTGGTGCTAGCAGACAAGATGGATGCTGACGCGGCCAAATTCCTCAAGAAGCTCCGCCGCTACGAAAGCTATAAACACACTTTCTGGGGTTGGAGCCACTATCGTGTGATTGCATTGGAGACTTCGTCGGGTCGTCTGACTTGTAACCGGATGGGTCAGATCCTGAAGAAGCTCTTTGGCAATATAAAATCTGCTATCAAAAAGGAGAGTAATGAGAAATGACTGCTATTCTGATCATTCTCGCTGCCATTGTCCTGCTGGTCATCGGTTATCTGACCTATGGTGCATGGCTTGCTAAGGAGTGGGGCGTTGATCCCTCTCGCAAGACTCCCGCTATCGAAGTGAACGACGGCGTTGACTACGTCGCCGCTAAGCCCGCTGTTCTGATGGGCCACCACTTCTCTTCCATCGCCGGTGCCGGCCCCATCAACGGCCCCATCCAGGCCGCTGTGTTCGGTTGGGTTCCCGTGTTCCTGTGGTGCATCATCGGTGGTATCTTCATCGGTGGTCTGCATGACTACGGCGCTCTGTTCGCTTCCACCCGTAACGGTGGTAAGTCCGTTGGCGAGATCATCAGCACTTCTATGGGCTCCCGCGCCAAGAAGCTGTTCATCATCTTCGCCCTGCTGGTGCTGATCCTGGTCATCGCTTCCTTCGTGAACGTTGTTGCCGGTACCTTCTTCTCTGAAACCCCCGGCTTCATCACCACCAACCCCACCGGTAACGAGACCACCGCTATGGTCTCCATCCTGTTCATCATCCTGGCTATCATCTATGGTCTGCTGACCACCAAGCTGGGCATGAAGACCAGTGTTGCCACCGTTATCGGCCTGATCGGTGTTGTTGTCGCTCTGTTCATCGGTCTGAACTTCGGTATTGCCCTGGGCCGTACCACCTGGATCGTGATCATCGCCGCTTACATCACCATCGCCTCCATCGTTCCCGTGTGGATCCTGCTGCAGCCCCGTGACTATCTGTCCAGCTTCCTGCTGTATGCCATGATGATCATCGCCGTCGTCGGCATCATCCTGTCCGGCATCGGCAACCTGGGCGGCCCCGCTAACTTCACCCTGCCCGCCTTCACCGGCAAGGCTGGTCTGTTCCCCACCCTGTTCATCACCGTGGCCTGCGGCGCTTGCTCCGGCTTCCACAGCCTGATCGCCTCCGGTACCACTGCTAAGCAGCTGGAGAACGAGAAGGATGCTAAGCTGATCGGTTACGGCGCAATGCTGATCGAGTCCGCTCTGGGCATCATCTCCCTGATCGCTGTTGGTATGGTCGCTGACCAGTTCATCATTGATGGCGCTTTCAAGGGTGCTCCCGCCGTTGCTTTCGCTACCGGTATTGCTACCATGTTCGGCGTTTCCACCTCCACCATCTATGGTACCATCTACGCTCTGCTGACCCTGGCTGTCTCCGTCTTCGCTCTGACCTCTCTGGACTCCGGTACTCGTCTGTCCCGTTACATGTTCGGTGAGCTGCTGCTGAAGGATGGCGAGGCTTCCTGGAAGGATGCTAAGGGCTTCCGTAAGGTGTTCACCAACCCCATCGTCTGCACTCTGTTCATGGTCGTCATCGGCTCCGTCCTGGGCGGTCTGTCCCTGAGCGCTATCTGGGGTCTGTTCGGCGCTGCTAACCAGCTGCTGGCCGGTCTGGCTCTGATGGCCGTCGCCGCTTGGCTGGGCAACATCGGCAAGAACAACAAGATGTTCTTCATCCCCATGATCTTCATGCTGGCTGCTACCATCACCCAGCTGGTCAAGACCGTCATCGCCAAGGTCGGCGCTGTTGCTGCCGGTGCTCCTTGGGGCGACTGGTTCCAGCTGATCTTCGCCGCCGCCATGGTGATCCTGTCCGTCATCCTGGTTGTTGAGGGTATCGTCACCTTCTCTAAGCAGATGAAGAAGGCTGCCAAGTAAGGCAACTTGATCTTTTGATCATCCGGTTAAATCGAAAGACCCACCCGATTTCGGGTGGGTCTTTTTTTGCATCCTTTTTGGCAGAATACGCAAAAAGAAGCAAAAACGCACTGACAGCGGCAAACGGCGCAAATTTTCGTTTTGTTGATTTTTTGTTTGCATTTTTGCGGAAATAATAGTATAATGACGTAGAAATATGTGAAAAGAGTTGCTTTTTCTGATCAGAAGTGCAAACAATTACCGCTCATTAGTGCGAACTTGAGCGAAAATGAGAAAAGTATCCGCCGACAGGAGGTTTTGTGATGGAAATGTATACCACCCCCCATGCCCTGAGCGACTATCTGGACCGCCCACTGACCTGTGATTGCGGCTGCACCCACTATGCAGCGCTGCAGTTCGTGTCTATCCGGCCCGGTGCCGTGGCTGCGCTGGCTGATCTTTGCCGCGATGCCGAAACGGTGCTGGTGATCAGCGATGAGAACACATTTGCCGCTGCAGGCGAGGCTGCACTGGCTGCCCTTGCCGGTAAAAATATCCTGCGCGTCACCTATCCCGGTGACCGTCTGGTGGTGCCTGATGAGGCGGCTGTGGCGGCGATGGAGCCTTACCTCCATCAGGCCGACGCTCTTGTGGGTATCGGTGCCGGTGTCATTCAGGATCTGGCCAAGTACGGCGCATCTTTGGGCCACATCCCCTGTCACATCGTGGCGACGGCCCCTTCCATGGATGGCTATGCTTCCACCGGTGCGGCCATGATCATGGGCGGCATGAAGGTGACCTATTCTGTTCCGATTCCCACCTCCATTCTGGCGGATACCGCTGTGCTGAAGGACGCACCGATGGAACTGATTCGTGCCGGTTACGGCGATATCGTGGGCAAATTCTCTGCGCTCAACGACTGGAAGTTGAGCCGTGTTGTCAAGGGAGAATACTTCTGCCAGCGTGTCTACGACCTGATGGATGCGGCGCTGCGAAAGACGCTGGCTCTGGCAGACGGTCTGGCGCGCAGGGACGAGGAGGCTGTGGGTGCGCTGATGGAGGCGCTGGTGCTGGCAGGCGTGGCCATGGCTCTGGCAGGGAACTCCCGTCCTGCCTCCGGCAGTGAGCATCACCTGTCCCACTTCTTTGAGACTACGGGCTTGCTGGAAAACAAACCCTATCTGCCCCATGGCATTGACGTGGCGTATTCCACCGTTATTACCGCCCAACTGCGCCAAAAGCTGCTTTCCGGGCCCTTCCCCTCCGCTGTGGCAGCTTTTGATCGGGACGATTGGGCGGCCAATATGCGCCGCATCTATTCCACCACCGCGGAAGGTTATATGGCGCTGCAGGATAAGGTGGGCCACTACGCTGCTGACCGCATGGCGGCTTATCTGGGACGGGAAGAGGAGATCCGTGCCGTGCTGGCCGAAGTCCCGACTCCGGAGGAGATCGACGCAATGCTGCGCGCTGTTGGTCTGGATATGGCGGAGTTCTACGCCCTCTACGATGCGCAGAAGCTCCGGGACGCCGTCCTCTATGCCAAGGACATCAAAGATCGTTACAGCGTGCTTTGGATGTACTGGGACCTGCTGCGAGATAAGGAATAATGTCAGAAACAAAAGGAGCGCATCCCTCGTGTGGGATGCGCTCTTTATTTTTGTGAGAGGTCACATTTTCTCGTACACGTGAATATCAAAGGCGATCTCGGTGGTGAGCTCAGTGAGCTGGGCGAGACGCTCCGCGCCCACCTTGGGTGTTTTCCAGTAGTAAGGCGTCATCTGGAACAGGGCGTGGATGTGTGCTTGTCCGCTTACGGTGATGGTGTCACGTACCTGAGCTACCTCCAGATAGCGAAACCCTTCGTAGGGGGTGAGCTTTACCTCGTTGGGGCGAGGGACATCGTAGAGGACTTCCTTCATTTGCCACAGATGCCGCTCCGAGGGGACGACGTACAAAAAGCGGCCGCCAGGTTTGAGAACGCGCAGGAACTCCTCCAGAGCCAGAGGGGAGAAGCAATTGATGAGAAGGTCAATACTCTCATCGTGAATGGGCAGATGGTAGGACGAAGCTACGGCAAATTCAATGGCTTTTTCCCGTTTTGCAGCGCGCTTGAGGATGAATTTGGAGATATCGGTGCCGGCCATGGACACGGATTTTCCGGCTGCGCACAGGGCGTGATGGATACCGGCGGTGTAGTAGCCCTCGCCGCAGCCGGTGTCCAGAACGGCGCAGGTATTGCCCGTCAGGTTGATGCTCAACCGGCACAGAGCATCGCGCAGGGGCGCATAGTAGCCCTCGTTCAAAAAAGCGCTGCGCGCCGCAGCCATCCCTTTGTCGTCACCGGGCATTTTGGAGTTCTTTTGGTTGACCGGCAGCAGATGGGTGTGCCCCTCGGCGGCGATATCGAAACTGTGGCCGGCACTACAGCGGTATGCGCGATCAGCGCGCTGCAGCGGCGCGGCACACAAGGGACAGCGAAACAGACTCATAGATCCTCCTTGTCCAGCGTGACGTCATGGATCCACTTGCCGCCGGAAACGCGCCAGATGCTCAACGGGACCTTCAGCGCTGCCTCGGCGTGAGTGGCGAAGGCGATGGCAAAGGGGCCAAGCTGCAGCACCAGAGCCAAAAGCGCAGTCAGAGGAATGGCAATCAGCCACTGGGGGCCGATATCCAGCACGGTGGCCCATGTGACGTCGCCGCCGGAGCGCAGAACGCCCACAATGGCGGAAATGGAGTAGGCGTGGAGCGGCATGCAGGCAAAGGAGGCCACGCCGAAGGCGGTGGCGATGCGCGCCGACTCGTCAAAAAGCTTGAAGAGGGGGAAGATATAGGGCTGGAACACGGTGGGCAGCAGGATCAGCGCCACAGCACCGATGGCAGCACCCATCAGCACCGTGAAAATCAGCAGACAATGGCTGAGGGACAACACCTCTTCGTGGCTTTGCCCCTCGCCGATGGCCTTGCCGCAGATCACCGCTGTGGCAGCACCCAGACCGAAGCACACCACCAGGAACAAGCGGCTCAAATTGCCCATGACGGCATTGGCGGCCAGCATTTCCACGCTGTTGTGGGTATAGCCGAGGATGACGGTCATCATGGAGGTGCCGGCACCCCAGAGGATCTCATTGACGATGACGGGGGAGGCGTAGCGCACAAAGCGGCGCACCATAACCGTTCCGGGACGCAGCAGGCAGGGGATGTTCAGCGGAATGGTCTTGCTGCGCAGAGCGGCCACGAGGCAGATGACGAACTCCACGATACGGGCCAGGAGCGTGGCCAGAGCCGCACCCTGAATGCCCAGAGCAGGCAGGCCGCACTTACCGTAGATCAGCAGGTAGTTGAGGATGGTGTTCACTACGGTGGAGGTGCCGAAGACCTTCATGCCGAAGTTGGGGTTTTCCACGCTGCGCTGGGCGCTGACATAGATGGAAGAGAGGATGTTAAACACATAGCTGAAGCCGATGATACGCAGATACGGCGCACCCAGCACACTCAGTTCGTGTTCGTTGCTCAAAAGATCCATAATCTGAACAGGGAAGAGGGAGAAGGAGACGGCCAGCACCAGCATAAGGGAAACGCCGATTGCGCCGGCCACGCCGATGACGCGGCTGATGTTGTCCAGATCTTTCTTGCCCCAATACTGGCTGATAAGGATGCCCAGACCGCTCTGGATACCGAAGACGATGCTCAACATCAGAAAGACCGGCACGTTGGCGGTTGTCACGGCGGCCATGGCGGTATTGCCCAGCTGGCTGACCATGAATGTGTCGATGAGACCCAGAGAGAAGGTGATGAGATTTTGCAGAATCATGGGCAGGCTCAATCGCCACAGATAGCGGTAGAATTCCGGCCCGCGTTTGAGATGACGTAACATAGATATGTACCTCGTGATTTAAGTTAAAGCATGGGGAAACGGCGGTTTTTATGCTCCAGAAGAGCTTCGTACGCCGCATCGATATCTTCCTTGGTGGTTTCCGGGCCAAAGGACAGGCGAATCACGCCGGCGGCGGTGCGCTTGTCCAAGCCGAGAGCCGACACCACATGGCTGGTTTTGCCTTTATGGCAGGCCGAGCCTGCGCTGATGCAGATGCCTTTGCTGCCCAGATCGGTGACGATATTGGCGCTGGGATAGCCGGGCAGCGCCACAGACAGGATGTGGGGTGCGTCACCTTTACCCACTGCCACCATGGTGGGGATGGACAGCAGCTTTTCGCGGCAATAAGACTTCAAATGAGCCAACGTGGTCCATTTTTCTTCCATATTTTCCAGCCGCAGTTCCACTGCGCGGGCGAAACCTGCGATTTGTGCCGTGGCTTCGGTGCCGGAGCGCAGAGCGCCTTCCTGTCCGCCACCGGCCAGCAGCGGTCGGGGATTGCGAAGCTTTTCGCTGATATACAGTGCGCCGATGCCCTTGGGGCCACCGATCTTATGGGCACTGAGACTCATCATGTCCACACCCCAGCCCACGGGATCGCAGGGGACTTTCAAAAAGCCCTGCACCGCGTCACAGTGGAAAAGGGCGCGGCTTTTTTTCTCGCGCAGCAGTACGGCCGTTTCGGCTATGGGGAAGATGCAGCCGGTTTCATTGTTAACCAGCATCATGCTGACAAGAACGGTGTCTTCCCGTAAGGCGGCGGCCACCTGCTCCACCGTCACGTGGCCGGTGCGGTCAGGCTTGAGATAGGTGACCTCGTAGCCCTGCTGCTCCAAAAGACGGCACGGCTCCAAAATGGCGCTGTGTTCCACGGAGGTGGTGATGATATGCTTTCCCACATGGCGGCCGTGCCATACAGCGGCCTGAATGGCCCAGTTGTCGCCCTCTGTGCCGCAGGAGGTGAAGAAGAGTCGCTCGCTCTTGCAGCCCAATGCAGCAGCCACGGTAGCGCGGCAGCGATCCACCAGCCGTTTAGCCTCCTGACCCAAGGGGTACTGGGCGGAGGGGTTGCCGTACTGGGTGGTCAAAACGTCCATCATGGTCTGTGCCACCTGGGCAGGAATGGGAGTGGTGGCGGCGTGATCCAAATAGTGCATGAAGTGCACCTCTTTCGCAACGTATTTTCGCGCTGTGGGGACTTGCCACCGGCGCGCGTATCATGTAAAATAAAAAGGAATGTTCAATCCATTATTATATGCAATTCCCACGCAAAGTGCAAGGAGAAACCGGATGCGAGTTGCTATTTATACCCTTGGCTGCAAAGTCAACCAATACGAAACAGCGGCGATGGAGACAGAGCTGCTGCGCCGTGGGCACAGCCTGACGGACTTTGAATCCGAGGCTGACGCCTACATTATCAATACCTGTTCGGTGACGGCGGTGAGTGACAAGAAATCCCGTCAGATGATTCGTCGTGCCAAGAAACGCAATCCCGATGCCGTTGTGGCGGCCTGTGGCTGCTATGTGCAGACCCATATCGCCGAAGCCGAGGGACTGGGCATTGATCTGATCTCCGGCACAGGTCAGCGGATGGAGTTTCTGGACCTGCTGGAGCAGGCCGTCAGCGCCGAGAAGTGCATCGTCCACGTGGATGAAGCGCTCAAGCGTCGGGACTTTGAGGTGCTCCATGCCGGCGGTATGGCCAGCCGCACCCGTGCTATGCTGAAGGTGGAGGACGGCTGCACCAATTTCTGTACGTATTGCATCATTCCCTACGCCCGTGGTCCTGTGCGCTCCGAACCGAAGATCACGGCGGTGGAGCAGACTCGTGCCCTGCGAGAGGCAGGCTATCGCGAGATTGTCATTACCGGCATCGAGATCTCCAGCTGGGGCCGCGATTTTAAGGACGGAAGCAGTCTCATTGATCTGTTGGAAGCGGTGAGCGTTGCTGCCGGTGACATGCGTGTGCGGCTGGGCAGTCTGGAACCGCGCACCATCACGGAGGAGTTTTGCCGCCGTGCCGCAGCGCTGGAGAACCTGTGCCCTCACTTCCATCTTTCGCTCCAGAGCGGCTGCGACAAGACGTTGCGGGATATGCACCGCAAGTATGACGCGGCACGGTTTTACCAGTCGGTGGAACT
The DNA here is from genome assembly GCA_045612165.1 of Vescimonas sp. Classification (GTDB taxonomy): domain Bacteria; phylum Bacillota; class Clostridia; order Oscillospirales; family Oscillospiraceae; genus Vescimonas. Next base: position 32,801 of record JAZKYM010000019.1, on the reverse strand, counting down.
GCTGAACCGTTATTTTGAGCGGCCTGCCATTACAACAGACCTCATTACCGGATTCCCCTGTGAGACGGAAGAGGACTTTGACCAGACGCTGGCTTTTATTGAAAAGTGTGGATTTGCCGCCATGCATGTGTTCCCTTACTCCGTTCGTCCCGGTACGCCGGCCGCGAAGATGGAACAGGTGGATGTGCCTGTCCGTGAAGAACGCGCCCGCCGCGCCGCTCAGGTGGCAGCGAAGATGCACCGGACGTATCTGGACGGCTGCATCGGAAAGACCTATCCGGTGCTTTTTGAGCAGGCACGGGGCGAGTACTACATCGGCCATGCCCCCAACTATATGGCTGTGGCGGTCCGAGGCGGCGAAGAGCTGCACAACTGCGTGAAGTATGTGACCATTACCCATACCGATGGTGAAACACTGTACGGTGAAATGGAGGAGAGCGTATGAACCACTTTTTTGCCTATCTGTCCCGCATGCGTTTTATCAACCGCTGGGCGCTGATGCGCAACAGCTACACCGAGAATATTGCTGAGCACAGTCATCAGGTGGCAGTGCTGGCCCACGCGCTGGCGGTGATCCGCAACCGGTATTTCGACGGTCACGTGGATGTCGGGGCCGTGGCGGCAGCGGCTCTGTACCACGATGCACCGGAGATTATGACCGGCGACCTGCCCACCCCCATCAAGTACTACAATCCTGCCATTCGCGACGCCTATAAGCAGGTGGAGCGCGTGGCCAGCGATAAGCTGATAGGTATGCTGCCGGAAGAATTGCGGAGCATTTATTGTGAGCTGCTGAACCCTGCGGATGGTGAGGTGGAACTGCTGATCAAGGCGGCAGACAAACTGTCGGCATGGATCAAGTGCATCGAAGAACTGAAAGCCGGCAATCTGGAATTTCGTGCTGCCGCCGAGCAGACGGAGCGCGCGCTGGATGCTTACCAACTGCCGGAAGTGGCATTTTTCAAAGAACATTTTATGGATAGTTTCCGACTGACTTTGGATGAAATGGAATAAGGAGAGAGCATGATGAAAGCAATTGTGACGGTTGTTGGCAAAGATCAGGTGGGCATCATCGCCGGTGTGTGCAACACGCTGGCTGAGGACAATATCAACGTGCTGGATATCAGCCAGACCATTATGCAGGGATATTTTACCATGATCATGGTGGTGGATCTGAGCGCCTGCGTTACCTCTTTCGACAAACTGGGTGAGAAACTGGCTGCTTTTGGCGAGAGTCGTGGTCTGTCTATCCGCATCCAGCGTGAGGACATCTTCGACGCCATGCACAAGATCTGAGGTGATGGGGTATGCGTGACATTTCCAATATCATGGACACCATCCGGATGATCGACCAGCAGCATCTGGATATTCGTACCATCACCATGGGCATCTCCCTGCTGGACTGCGTCAGCGAAGATCCGCGCCGCTGCTGCGATAAAATCTATGATAAGATTACCCGTCGTGCCGCCAATCTGGTGCGCACCGGCGAGAACATCGAAAGTGAGTTCGGTATCCCCATCGTCAATAAGCGCATTTCCGTTACCCCCATGGCGCTGGTGGCAGGCAGCTGCGATACGAAAAATTACGTCCCCTTTGCGCTGGCGCTGGACCGCGCTGCCAAGGAATGCGGTGTGAACTTTATCGGCGGCTACTCTGCACTGGTGCAGAAGGGCTTTGCAAAGGGAGACGAGTATCTGCTGCAGTCGATTCCGGAGGCGCTGGCATCTACCGATATTGTCTGCTCCAGCGTGAACGTGGGCTCCACCCGTGCCGGTATCAACATGGATGCAGTGGCCCGTATGGGCCGCATCATCAAGGAGACGGCGCACCTGACCCGTGACACCGACGGCCTTGGCTGTGCCAAGCTGGTGGTGTTCTGCAACGCAGTGGAGGACAATCCTTTCATGGCCGGCGCTTTCCACGGCGTAGGTGAGGCGGACAGCGTCATCAACGTGGGCGTGTCCGGTCCCGGCGTGGTGTACCACGCGCTGCAGAAGTGTAAGGGACAGCCCTTTGACGTGGTGGCTGAGACCGTGAAAAAGACTGCTTTCCAGATCACCCGTATGGGTCAGATGGTGGCCACGGAAGCCTCCCGTCGTCTTGATACGCCTTTTGGCATTGTGGACTTGTCTCTGGCTCCCACTCCTGCGGTGGGCGACAGTGTGGCTCGCATTCTGGAGGAAATGGGTCTGGAAATCTGCGGTACTCACGGCACCACTGCGGCGCTGGCTCTTTTGAATGACGCGGTGAAGAAGGGCGGCGTCATGGCATCGGGCCACGTGGGCGGCCTGAGCGGCGCTTTTATCCCCGTCAGCGAGGACGAGGGCATGATCGCCGCCGCGCTGGAAGGAACGCTGACCATCGACAAGCTGGAAGCTATGACCTGCGTTTGCTCCGTGGGTCTGGATATGATTGCCGTGCCCGGCGACACCTCTGCTGAGACGATTTCTGCCATCATCGCCGATGAGGCGGCCATCGGTATGGTCAACTCCAAGACCACCGCTGTGCGCATCATCCCCGTGGAAGGCAAGACCGTGGGCGACATGGTGGAGATGGGCGGCCTCTTGGGCAGCGCCCCTGTCATGCCGGTGCACAGTGCCTCTTCTGCGGAATTTATCGCCCGAGGCGGACGAATTCCTGCTCCGCTGCAGAGTTTGAAGAACTGACAAAGGAGAGCTTTCCATGATTCGTCTTGCCACCACATTCGATCTGCCCCACATTTTCGAAGTTTACGCCGTGGCGCGGCAGCTGATGCGCGGTTCCGGCAACCCTACCCAATGGGGAAATCACTTCCCACCGGAAGAACTGCTGCGTTCGGATATCCCCAAAGAGCAGCTCTATGTGGTGGAGCGTGACGGCGTCATCCATGCCGCCTTTGCGCTGGTGTTCGGTGAAGATCCTTCCTACGGCTACATTGAGGGCGCGTGGCGGAAAAATGAGCCTTACGCCGCCATCCACCGGGTGGGCAGCGATGGCTCCGGCGGTATTTTCGGCGAGGTGATTGCCTTCTGCCGCGAGAAGTCGCCTTACCTTCGCATCGATACCCACCACGATAACCGTGTCATGCAGCACATCGTGGAAAAGCACGGTTTTCGGGAAAGCGGCGTGGTGTATATGCACAACGACGGCACGCCCCGTATCGCTTACGAGTGGTTCGAGGGCATGGAATAATGCAGAAAGCCTCCCCATATGGGGAGGCATGTTCTTTTTATTCTGATTTTGCAAGCAGGAAGATGGTGGCAAGGATGGCGGCAAAGCCGATGAGATCAGCGGCGGTGAACTGTGTGCCAAGCCAAAGGAAGGCCAGCAATGCTGCCGACACCGGTTCGGTGACACTGAGGATGGAGGTGCGGACGGGGCCTGCATCGTGGATGCCCTGCATGAAAAGGGAGAAGGCCAGCACCGTGCCTACCACTACGATCACACCCATCAGGAGCCATCCCTTTACGGGGAGGTGGACCGGCATTGCCCAGCTTTGTGCGCCGAGATTGACTACGATACCGCCGGCCACCATGGCGAGGCCCATCACTGTGTCGCGGCTCCATTTACGCAGCAGTGGCTGACCCAGCAGCGTGTAAGCGGTCATGGATGCGGCTGTCATCAGACCCCAGAAAAGACCCTTGGGACTGAGAACCATCTGGCCCGGTTTGCCGCCGGTGGCCAGCATGAATGTGCCGAAGAGTGCCAGCAGCACCGAGAGTACTTCCTTCCCCTTCGGGGCACGGCGGCCGGCGCAGCAGGCGATGACCATCACCATGACGATGGTTAGTGTTTGCAGCACGGTGGTGGTGGCGGCGTTGGAGTGAGAGATGCCGGTCATATAGGAGTACTGGCACAACAGGATGCCGCCCACACCGTAGAACACCGTCAGCGACAGATCCTTAGGACTGCGCAGCAGGCGAAGGACCTCGCCGCCGTTTTTGATAAGCGCCACGATCAGCAGAATAAGACCGGCGCTGAGCATGCGCACGCAGGTCAGCCATAGAGAGTTGATGGGGTAGTGGGAAAAGAGGTATTGGCCGCAGGTGCCGGAAAAGCCCCAGAACACACCGCCTAAGGCTGCGCAGATGCAGCCGCGCAATACACGAGAGGGAGGTTGTTTCATAGCGGCGATCCTTTCTGTTACCGCGCCCAGTCACGGCAGCGTGCCACGGCGCGGTGCCAGCCATCGAGCAGGCTTGCGCGCTCATCGGCGCTCATCTGCGGCTCATAGGTGCGCTCCAGATGCCAGCAGCAGCGCAGCGCATCGACGGATCCGACAAAGCCTGCGCCCAGTGCAGCCATGAAAGCGCTGCCCAGTGCGGTGGTGTCGCGGATCTGTGGGACGTGGATGGGCAGACCGAGAATGTCGGCCTGAAATTGCATCAAAAAGCTGTTGACTACGGCGCCGCCGTCGCAGCGCATAGCAGGAATGGACACGCCACTGTCTTTTTCCATGGTGCGCAGCAGGTCGCTGACCTGATAGGCAGTGGATTCCAGCGTGGCACGGACGATGTGCTCTCGTGTGGTGGCGCCGGTGATACCGATCATCATGCCTCGGGCATAGGAGTCCCAATAGGGGGCGGCGAGGCCGGTGAAGGCAGGGACGAAATATACGCCGCCGCTGTCTTTTACCGAACGTGCCATAGGTTCTGTTTCGGAGGCGGCGGTGATGATCTTCAAGCCGTCTCTGAGCCATTGGGTAGCAGCGCCGGAAATATACACGCCGCCGTCAAGAGCATACGTGGGCGTGCCGCCCAGCCGCCAACCCACCGTGGTGACAAGACCGCCGGGGGACTTGACCGGGAGGCTTCCGGTGTTCATCAGCATAAAACAGCCGGTACCGTAAGTGGTTTTTACGCTGCCGGCATCAAAGCAGGTTTGGCCGAAAAGGGCTGCCTGCTGGTCGTTGAGCATGCCGCAGAGCGGGGCTGCGATGCCGCAGAATCGGTTGGGATCGGCCAAACCGAAGGGGGCGGCGCTGTCACAAATCTCGGGCAGAATGGCGCGGGGAATATCCAGTAGGGTCAGCACTTCTTCATCCCATTGGCAGCTGCGCAAATTCATCAGCATGGTGCGCGAGGCGGTGGAAGGGTCGGTGGCGTGGACGCCGCCGGTGATGTTCCATGCCAGCCATGCATCCATGTTGCCGGCGGCCAGCCGATTTTGTGCCAACAGTTCTGCGGCGGCAGGTACGTTGTCCAGAAGCCAGCGCAGCTTCAGCGCGCTGAAATAGGAGTCTACCGCAAGCCCGGTGCGCTGCAGGATGAAATCACCGTGCTGTGCAGCCAACGCCTCGGCAGCAGCTGCGGTGCGGCGATCCTGCCAGACAATGGTGTTGTAAAGAGGCTGGCCGGTGGACTTGTCCCACAGCATGATGCTCTCACCTTCGTGATCCAGACCGATGCACAAAATGTCACCGCCTGCTGCGCCGACCCTGTCCATGGCCTGCTGCGTGGCAAAACAGGCGGCCTCCCAAATATCCATGGCATCGTGCTCTACCCATCCGGATTGCGGATAGATCTGTTGAATTTCCCGGTAACCACGGGAGGCCTGCCGCCAGTTTTCGTCAAACAGAATGGCGGTAACGCCGGTGGTACCCTGATCCAGACCCAAATAATACTTTGCCATGTGCGTTCCTCCCACAGGTGTTTTTACCAGTATAGCATAGTGCGGCGATGGAGAAAAGAACTGTTTTCTTCATTTCCGCGCAATGAAATAAGACCGTCTGCAGACGGTCTTATTGGGGATGTAGTTGGTCGATCAACCGGCGCATATCACCGGCGCTACAGCCCAAAAACTGGCGATATTGCCGATTCATATGGGCCTGATCAAAATAGCCGCAGTTGACCGCCAGATGCAGCAGTGAGCGAGACGATGCGGTCAGCATGATGTGCAGAGAGTGGTGGAGCTGTGCCAGCTGGCAAACTGTTTTCGTGGGAAGCCCTACCTTCTGGCGCATCAGTCGGTTGAGATGGCGAGGACTGCACCCGGCGTATTCGGCCAGTTCTGACACACGTACTTGTCCGTGCCGGTCGCCGATAAGGGTCAGACAGCGGCGCAAGAGAGGTGCGGCCTGATAATTGAGACCGCCTCTTACGACGGAGAAACGGGTGAAGAGGTTATTTTGCTCCAATAGTGAGGTGCAGCAACTCAGGGATTGGCACAGTCGGTCGCTGCCGGGGAACAGAGGTTCCAGCGGCAGGAAGAAGTCGCTGACGGAGTCGAGGTCGCAATCCCATATCCAGTCGCCGCAGCCACACTGAAGACGCACGGCGTACAGCGAGCAGTTGGATTCCACAGACAATGGCGCAGGCTTCGTGTGGGGAGGGCAGAGCAGCGCGGTGCCGTTGCCGGGAAAGAGCAGAACCACGTGGCTTTCCGGCAGGAGGGTGAGCGTTTGCGCGGTTGGTGCGGCAGGAAGCGAAAAAGAGCTGTGCAGCAGGGCGGATAGATCCGAACCGTCCGGAATGGGCGCGTATTGCAGCGAAGAGGGAGGAAGCAGAGCTTCCAACAGGGGCGCCATCGATTAAGTATAGGGGCCGACGATGTGGACCTGAACGCCCATTTCGCGGTAGGGCTTGCACAGTTCCACGGGTGTGCCGCTGTCAGTGATCAGGTGGTCCAGCTTGTCGGCAGGGCAGATGTTGTAAACGGACACCACGCCGAACTTGCTATGGTCGGCAATGCCGATGACGCAATCGGCTTTTTCGATGAAGGTGCGCAGCAGAGCGGATTCGTCCATGCGGTAGTCGGTCAGTCCGCGGTCGGGCGTGATACCGCCGATGCCGATAATCAGCTTGCCCACGTTGAAAATGCCGAGATTTTCCACGGCGGTAATGCCGGCGGTGGAGAAGTCGTCGCCGCGCACGTGACCGCCCAGACAGAAAAGATTGATATTGGGACAGTTGGCCAGCTCCATGGTCACCGGAAGGGAGTTGGTGATTACCGTCAGGCCCTTGCGGCTTTTCAGACAGCCGGCCACTTCCAGAGCGGTGGTGCCCGGTGCAATCAGCACGGTGTCACCGTCCTGCACCAGTTCGGCGGCTGCCCGGGCGATGGCTTGCTTTTCGCTGGTGTGCTCCTGCTGACGGGTGTGATAGGCCGATTCGTTGGCGTGGGGACGCACGCTGACAGCGCCGCCGTGAATGCGCTTGACCAAGCCCTCTTTTTCCAGATATTCCAGATCGCGGCGAATGGTTTCCGAGGAGACCTGAAAACGGTTGACCAGCTCCTGAACGTTGACAAAGCCTGCGCCGTTGAGCATATCCTTAATGCACTCGCGTCTTGTATGCAGCATATTGAACCGCCTTTCTGTGTGTGCGCCCGGGTTGAATCTGTGGGTTTTTGAGGTTTTTGCCACAAATGTTTCGTTTCGGGCAGACTGCACATGTAATTCCTCTTCATTATACGCCTATGAGATAAAAAATGCACGAAAAATTTTGCACATATGAAAAAATATTTTTGAATACGAGTAAGAATCTTGAAAAACGAGGACATCAGAAAGGAAAACCACAAAAATTATTTGAAGAAATTGGAATTATAAGGAAAAAGAAACAAGAGAAAACAAGGGGCCGTGTGGTGAAACGAATAAAAGACCACAAAAGCGCACAGGCAATCTCTTGACAGAATGGAGCACAAATGGTAGTATATTGTTGCCGGGAGCAGTATGCCCAAATGGGCAAATTCCACGGCCTAAAAAATTTGAAAGAGGTTGATTCCCATGAAGACTATGCTGTTCAGCCCCGGCCCCGTTCTGGTCGAGGAGCCCGTTCGTCAGTCCCTGCTGCACTATGATATCTGCCACAGAAGCGCAGAGTTCGAAGAGCTGTTTGTTGATATCCAGGCCAAGGTTCTGCGTCTGTTCAACGCTGATGACAGCTATTATTCCGTGATCGTTTCCGGTTCCGGTACTTCCGCCAACGAGACCTGCCTGTCCTCCGTTTTCGCTGAGGGCGACGAGGCTCTGCTGATCAACAACGGCGTGTTCGGTGACCGTCTGCTGGAGATCCTGACCAAGTACAACGTTCCTACTCACAACTATCAGCCCGGCTGGGCCAATGATCCCGATCTGGCTGAGGTCGAGGAGATCCTGAAGAACAACCCCAAGATCACCTTCGTCTGCATGGTTTTCCACGAGACCAGCACCTCCATGATCAACCCCGTCAACGCTATCGGTAAGCTGGCCAAGAAGTATGGCAAGCGTTACTTCGTTGACTGCGTGTCTGCCGCCGGTGGCCAGCACATCGACGTTGTTGAGAACAACATCGATCTGTGCACCTCCGTTGGTGGTAAGTGCCTGGGCTGCTATCCCGGTTCCGCTTACATCTGCGGTAAGGAAGAGCTGATGGCCGCTACCGCTCCTGCTCAGGGTAAGAACGTGTACCTGAACCTGGGCAAGCACTATCAGATCGCCAAGTCCAGCCACCAGACCCCCAACACCCCCAACGTCAACCTGTTCTGGCCTCTGCAGGCCGCTCTGAACTGGGCTCTGGAGAAGGAGACCCTGGCTGGCCGCGTGGCTCGTTATCAGGAGTGCGCCAAGATCCTGCGTGACGGCATGAAGGAAATGGGCCTGAAGTTCCTGCTGCCCGAAGAGAAGATGTCCAACACCGTTACCTCCGTCTTCCTGCCCGAGGGCTGCAAGATGAAGGTCGATGAGTTCGTCACCGCTCTGGAAGCCGCTGGTTACACCGTGTATCCCGGTAAGGGCAAGTACCTGGAGATGAACATGTTCCAGGTTGCCAACATGGGCGCCATCTATCCCGAGGACTGCAAGAAGTTCCTGGCTGTCATGAAGGAGATCATCTTCGGCTAAGCCGACTGACTGAACCTACATAAAAAAAGACCTGCTCTTTTGAGCAGGTCTTGTTTTATGTATTCAATTGAAGCGGATGACGGTCAGATTACCGCAGGATGTGCCGTCGCGGTCGGTCAGTACGGTATCGCAGCCGCCCACCTGTGCCAGCACAAAGCGCTTGGCGATTTTGGAGACGTCCATCGCCGTGCCGGTTTGATCGACATAGGGGAGGTTGGCGTAGTTGCTTGCTACATATTCCTCATATTCGTCGGCCAAATAGACCAGACGGAATCCGTCAGCCTGCCCCTGTGCGTTGACGGAGGCGATCTGAGCGGTATCCACATCCTCGAGAATGGTGATGCAATCGTCCAGTGTCAACATGGGAGAGAGCGTGGAGGGGGACACAGAGAGGATCAGGTTTTCGTTGATGTAAGTGGTTTTGACGCCATCGAGGGTGATTTTCGCTTCAACGCGGCAGGTTCTCCAACCCTCCATGCCAAAGCCCTTGTCGTGATCATAGCACAGCAACTCCAGATCCACAGACAAGAGGCTGCCGTTGCTGTCCATGGTAGCGCGTGCGCTGCGCACACGGATCTGATCGTTCAGCGCAGAGACGGCGCCATAAACAGCCACTCGCAGCTCCCGATAATACTGGGGGCGGAACTGACGGGGGATGACCATTTCTTCCTGATTTGCCATATCGGCCTTGCTGATGCGCCAGCAGGTACTGCCGCCGCGGTCGGCCAGACAGTAAAAGTTCGCTTCGTCCACAAAGGAAATCAGCGCGTTTTCCGGCAGACCGGAGACGGCGGTTTCCTGACGGTCTTTGCCATCGGGATCTACGCTGACCATGCTGCCGTTTTGCACAAAATAGAAGCGGCCCTTTTCGAAAGCCAGAGGTTGTTCATAGCTGCCCAGAGCGGCAATTTCTTCCGTGCCGTCTTCGTCTGTATAAACGATGCTCCAGCCGTCGCCGTACTGCTGCACGCTGTAACAGGAGAAATCGCGGACCTTGCTGCAGGCGGTCAAAGAGAGGCAGAGAGCGAAAGTGCATAAAATAACAATCAACTTTTTCATAATCTTATCCTTTTAGTCGCTGATTTTGCCGCGGGCACAGAGAATGTCATCGGCGGTGATCTGCATCAGATCCTCACGGGTGACGGTTTCCAGCTTGGCCAGACGGTTGTTCTGGGCGACGATGATGTTTTCGAAGAGGTTGCGCACGCCGCGGCCGTTGCCGAAAGAGGACTGATCGGCGCTCTCCTCGGCGATATAGTCGCGCACCAGCGCGCGGGCATCGTCTGCCAGTTGATAGCAGCTGCTTTTGCAGCGCATGTCAAAAATACACAGCATTTCCTCCACGCTATAGTCGGGGAAGTGCATGAAGCGGTTAAAACGGGACTCCAGACCGGGATTGGAGTGGATGAAATCATCCATCAGCTCTGTATAGCCGGCCACAATCACCACCAGTTCGTCACGGTGATCCTCCATGGCTTTGAGGATGGTGTCGATGGCCTCCTGGCCGAAGTCGTTTTCGCTTTTTCCGTTCAAGGCATAGGCTTCGTCAATGAACAGAACGCCGCCCAGCGCTTTTTCGATGACTTTGCGCGTTTTGATGGCGGTTTGGCCCACATAGCCGGCCACCAGACCGCTGCGGTCCACTTCCACCAGCTGCCCTTTTGAGAGGATGCCGAGAGAGTGGTAAATGCGGCTCATCAGACGGGCGATCATGGTTTTACCGGTGCCGGGGTTGCCGGCAAAGACCATGTGCAGCGACAGGTCTGCCGTGGGCAGGTCGTGTTCGCGGCGCATTTTGTAGATCTTCACCATGTTGATGAGGCTGCGCACCTCTTCTTTGATGTGGGAGAGGCCGATGTAGCTGTCTAATTCCACCAGAAGATCTTCGATCTTTTCGGGAGGCGGCAGCTGGGCCTCCTGCTCCGGCTCGGCAGCTTTGGTGTCGGCGGATTTAGTGTGGGGTTCTTCGGTTTTGGGAACCTCGGAAGTGACAGGTGCCTTGCCTGTACTTTCAAAGGGTGTGCCCCAGAAATCGCTGCTCATGCGGCGCAGGCCGTTTTCTGTCATGGTGCGGGTCACATCCAGCTGCTGAAGGATGATCTGATCTTTCTTATCCATCGCTTAATCTCCTTTGAAGAGGTGTGCGTTTTTCATAGCCCGGAACAAAAGGGCTGTGACCAGGCCGGTGATTGTTCCGGTGATGAGGGACACGCCCAGCAGAACGGGCAGGTATCCCAATACTGCGGTGTCGCCCAGTGTAATGATGGCGGCACCGATCTGGCCGATATTGTGGGCAGCTGCGCCGCCGATGGATACGCCGAAAACGGACAGGCGGCGAAAATGCGTCAGACCGATCATCACCAGCATGGCGGCAAGACCGCCCATCAGGGAGAACAGCAGTGCCGAAACGTTGCCGGCGAAGAGGGAACCCAGCAGGCAGCGAGCGGTGAGGATACTCATCGCCGGACGGCTGCCCAGCTGATAAAGGGCGAACAGCGTGACAATGTTGGCAAGGCCAAGTTTGACACCGGGCAGAGGAATTACAGCCGTGACGGGAAACATGTTCTCCATCACGCTCAGACCCAGCGCCAAAGCGGTCAGTACGGCACCGAGGGCGATTTGTTTGGTTTGGATACGCACGATGCCGCACCTCCTGACGAATATCGTTGCAAACTATGTTTGCATGGGGGTTATCCGATCACCAGATCGGGGTCGGACTCGGTTTTAACGCCCACCAGCTTGATAATCACCTGCTCGGGCAGACACACAATGCTCTGACCCGGGTGGGTGGCCTTGCCGGTACGGACGCAGTCCTGTGTGGGGCAATCACTGTGGGTGACGGAGATACTCTCGCCGTCACAGACAATTTGCAGGTGATACTCGCCGTCCACCGCGATCTCGCAGGGTTCGGTGAGGCCGCCACGGGCGATTTCCTGACCGCGGTGGGTGATGATATACTCTGTAGGGCCGCTGCGGCGTAATCCGCCGTAGAACCACTGCGCGGTGCCGATGGCCAGAGCGGCCACCAGCAGTATGACCAGAAGGTCGGAGAGGGAGGGACGCAGTTTAGGAGAGTGCGTGGACTTCATAAGGCCCTCCTTCTTCCGTGGTGATACGACCGGAAAGACCGGAAGTGTACAGCAGCCGTCCATCAGTGGTGATGAGCACCATGTCAAAATCGGCGCGGTTGGCGCGCCAGAAAGTGACGGCGCCTTCCTCGCCCATCACGTACAGGGCAGTGGAATAGGCGTCGGCCACGGTGCCGTTTTGGGCCACGATGGTGACGGACAGCAGGTCACTTTGCGCCGGTGTACCGGTTTGGGGATCTAAAATGTGCTGATAGACGGTGCCGTCTTCCGCGGTGAAATAGCGCTGATAGCCACCGGAGGTAACGGCAAACTCGTCGCTCAGCTGCAGCAGAGCGGCGGCGCCGAGGGCGTTGTCAGGGTCGCGGACGGCCACGCTCCAGAAGCTGCCGTCCGGTTTGGTGCCGTGGGCGTAGACGTTGCCGCCTAAGCTGGCCCAGCCGCCACTGACGCCGTTGTCGCGGTAGATCTGTGCCACCAGGTCGGAGGCATAGCCTTTGGCGATGCCGCCCAGATCAATAGAACAGCCCTCGTCAATAGAAGCGCTGTTGCCCTCAAGACGGAGGTGGTGGCTGCCTACCAGAGGCAGCAGAACGGCAATTTCGTCGGCAGTCAGAACACGAGGATTTTCGCCGTGGATATTCCAGGCATCTACCAGCGGAGCGATGGTGATGTCAAATGCGCCGCCGGTCTTTTCGCACAGGGAAAGTGCGGATTGCAGCAGTTGCGCCGTCTCGTCGCTGAGCGTGGCGCTGCCGTGACGGTTCAGCGTGTCCACCTCGCTGCTCTGACGGGTACGGGAAAGAAGGGCTTCCAGACGGTTGATTTCCTGCGCGGCTTCCATCAGTGCGGCTTCGCCATTTTCGCCCACGGCATAGAAATCCATGACCGTGTCCATGGCGAAGATCTGGTGGGTGGCTTCCGGCGCTTTGGCGGTGCAGCCGGTCAGCAGAAGGAGCAGCGCCAAGACAAGGGAGAAATATTTATTTTTTCTCATGGCGGTGCAACTCCTTGCTGTGTTGGTGTGTTACAGTTCCTGTCTGCCTTCCAATGCGCGCATCAGCGTGGCGTCGTCGGCAAATTCCAGATGGCCGCCCACGGGGATGCCGTAGGCAAGTCGGGTCACCTTCACGCCGAAGGGCTTGAGAAGACGGGAGAGATAAAGGGCGGTGGCTTCACCCTCGGTGTCGGGATTGGTGGCCATGATGACCTCGCGGATGTTGCCGGCGGCAACGCGCTCCATCAAGGGTTTGATCTGCAGATCATCGGGGCCTACGTGATTCATGGGCGAGAGAACGCCGTGGAGAACGTGGTAGCGGCCATTGAACTCACGGGCGCGCTCGATCGCGATCACGTCACGGGGGTCGGCTACCACGCAGATGGTGCTCTCGTCACGCTTGGGACTGGCGCATACGCCGCACAGGCCGCCGGCGGTGAGATTGCAGCACACGGGGCAGAGCGTCACGCCCTTCTTGGCTTCCACGATGGCGTCGGCAAACTCCTGGGCTTCGCGCAGAGGCAGACCCAGCACGTAAAAAGCCAGACGCTGGGCCGACTTGCCGCCGATACCCGGCAGACGGGCAAATTGTTCCACCAGTTTTTCCAGCGGTGCGGGGAAGTATTCCATAACGGGTTCCTCCGAAAGTCAGAATAGGTTAAATCAGCCGCGCAGCTGGCAAATACGTGCAGGGATATCCTCAGCCTTATACACGGCCGAACCGGCCACCAGCACGTTGGCGCCGCTCTGGATGCAGATGGGGGCAGTTACGGGGTCTACGCCGCCGTCAACCTCCAACTCGCATTCGGGATTCATGGTGTCGATGTACCGGCGCACTTCCTGCACCTTGGGCATCATGTCGGACATGAACTTCTGACCACCGAAGCCGGGCTCCACCGTCATAATGAGGATCATTTCCACCTCGTTGATAAAGGGCAGGGCGGCGGAAGCAGGGGTCTTGGGCTTGAGGACGATACCGGCCTTTTTGCCCTTGCCGTGAATGCGGCGGATGGCCTCGTGGGTGCCATCTTCGCTGTCGGCTTCCACATGAACGGTGACGATGTCGGCACCGGCATCGCAGAACTGCTCCACGTAGCGCACGGGGCGGTCAATCATCAGGTGAACGTCCAGCGGCAGGGAGGTAGTGGGGCGGATGGACTGCACCACAGGGATGCCGATGGAGATGTTAGGCACAAACAGACCGTCCATCACGTCCACGTGGACGTAATCGGCCGTGGCAATGCGTTCAATATCGCGCTGGAGGTTGGCGAAATCCGCCGAGAGAATGGAGGGGGAGATCTTGATCATAAGGTTTACCTTCCTTTCGTCTGTTCCGCACCGTGTGAGAGGGAGCGGCATAGGATGACATTGAGCGGCCCGGCGCTGCGCGCGTCCTGATTCCGGCCGACGCAGCCGCTTTTCCGTCCCATAGGATGCAGCTGCGCGCAGCCGCTTTGGAGATAGGGGGTCGGTGGCTTTGGCTGCCGACCCTCAGTGGGCATAATCTAACAAATACATTATAAAACTTTACGCCGTTGATTGCAAGGCGCAAAGGGTCTTTTTGGCGCATCTGAGGCAATGAACGGAAGAAAATGGAAGAACAATCGTGACAAATTTGTGAATTTTCCGCGGTGGGGCTTTACCAAACTGTTTTTTTGGCGTAAAATAACAATGTCGCCATAACGGCAATTTTGTGATGAGTAAGGAACGAGGCTTTTTATGGGTTTCATTCGAAAGATTGGCAATGCTTTCGCACGGTTTATGTATGGCCGCAACGGCGGCGACCAGCTGGGGCTGTTTATGCTCTGGGTGGCGATCATGCTGGATATCGTGAATATTTTTGTAAAAAACGATGTGGTCTACGGCATCATCAGTATTGCCTCGGCGGTGCTGCTGCTTGTGACGGTGCTGCGTATGCTTTCCAAGAACCTTGCCAAACGCCGGGCGGAAAACGCCAAATTCCTGCAGAAGGTCTGGTGGCCGCTGAAGGGGAAGATTGCACGGGCCAAAGATAAAGACCACAAATATTTCACTTGCCCCGACTGCCGTACCATATGCCGCGTTCCCCGTGGAAAAGGAAATCTGGTCATCACTTGCCCCAAATGCCGCAACCAGATCCGCGGAAAAAGTTGATAAAGCATGAAAAGACGCTGTCCTTTCGGGCTGCGTCTTTTTCTTTATACGTGAAAAGAGTTGTCAGCAGCAGAAAATGGTTTTATAATAAGAAAGAGAATTCCACTGCGCAAAGCTGCGAAAAGAAAGATTCTGCGTTTAGGAGATGAGTACATGACTGTTTTGGAGTACATGAAAGACCATGTCCTGCTGCTCGACGGCGGCATGGGTTCGATGCTGATGTCCCGTGGTTTGCAGGCCGGTGAGTATCCGGAGAGATGGAATATCAGTCATCCGGAAGTGATCGTGGGCGTGCATCAGGCGTATTTTGATGCCGGAAGCAATGTGGTCAATACGAATACCTTTGGTGCCAACGGACTGAAGTTCCGGCTGCAGGAGCTGGAGGAGATTGTGGCTGCGGCCATTGCCAATGCCCGTACGGCCGCGGCGCAGAGCCAAAGCGCCCAGCCCAAGTTTGTGGCGCTGGATATTGGCCCTACCGGCCGTCTTTTGAAGCCCTACGGCGATCTGGATTTTGAAGACGCGGTGGAGATCTTTGCGCAAATTGTGCGGTTCGGTGTCAAGTATGGCGCTGATCTTGTTTTCATTGAAACCATGAGTGACAGCTACGAGACAAAGGCGGCTCTTCTGGCGGCCAAGGAAAACTCTGAGCTGCCGGTATTTGTGTCCAACGCCTACGGCGCCGGCGGCAAGCTGATGACCGGTGCGTCTCCTGCTGCGATGGCTGCGACGCTGGAGGGCATGGGGGCCGATGCCATCGGCGCCAACTGCTCGCTCGGCCCCAAGCAGCTGCGCGGCGTGATAAAAGAGCTGCTGGAGCGCTGCAGTGTTCCGGTGATTCTCAAGCCTAACGCCGGACTGCCTCACATGGTGAATGGCAAGTCGGTCTACGATGTGCTGCCGGCGGAGTTTGCTGATGAAGTGGCTGCGCTGGTGGACGAGGGTGTGGCGGCTTGCGGCGGCTGCTGCGGTACGACGCCGGACTATATCGCAGCCCTGTGTGCCGCTGTGGACGGAAAGCAGCCCGTGCCTGTTGCAGACAAGGCGCTGACGGTCATCAGCTCCTACGCGCAGGCGGTGGACTTTGGCGATGAACCAGTTATGGTTGGCCAGTGTATCTGTCCTGGTGATGACATGGATGATCTGGTGGACGATGCTATGGAGCAGCAGGATGACGAGGTGCAGGTGCTGCGTGTCGGCCTGACGGAAGGCGATGAGCCGACTTTGCTGGCCGAGGCGATAAATGAGCTGCAGACAGTTATCAATCTGCCGGTGCAGTTGGATACGGAAGATTTTGCCGCGCTGGAGACGGCGCTGCGCCGCTATAACGGCAAGGCTATGGTGGGCATCGGCGGCGATGCGGAAAATATGGAGGCGATCTTCCGTCTGGTGAAGAAGTACGGCGCTGTTGTGGCTGTGCGGATGACAGCATCTGCTGAGAAGGATAAGGTTGAGGAAATGGCTGCGGCGTGCGGCATTTCTGCCAAGGACATCGTTTTTGAAAATTAACCTGTGCGGCGGAAAATGCCGATCAATAAGAAAAAGGACGCTCGGATGAGCGTCCTTTTTTCGTTTGTTTCATTACATTTTACAGAACTTTGGACAGGAAGTCTTTCAGGCGGTCGCACTGGGGATTGTTGAAGACTTGATCGGGGGTGCCCTGTTCCAGAATCTTGCCGCCGTCCATAAAGAGGACGCGGTTGCCCACTTCGTGAGCAAATCCCATTTCGTGAGTCACCACCACCATGGTCATGCCGCCGCGAGCCAGTTCTTTCATGACTTCCAGCACTTCGCCGACCATTTCGGGGTCGAGGGCGGAGGTGGGCTCGTCAAAGAGCATCACGTCGGGCTCCATCATCAGAGCGCGGACAATAGCTACGCGCTGTTTCTGGCCGCCGGAGAGCTGCACGGGATAAGCTTTGGCACGGTCACCGAGACCTACGCGCTCAAGAAGCTGCAGAGCCTTGGCTTCGGCATCTGCTTTCTTCATGCCTTTGACCTTGATGGGGGCCATGGTCATGTTATCCAGAACGGTTTTGTGGGGGAAGAGATTGAAATGCTGGAACACCATGCCCATGCGCTGACGGTGCAGGTCGATGTTGACCTTCTTGGCAGTGATATCCACGCCGTCGAAGATGATCTGGCCGCCGGTGGGGACTTCCAACAGGTTGAGGCTGCGCAGGAAGGTGGACTTACCGGAACCGGAAGGACCCACCACCACCATCACGTCGCCGCGGTTGATGTCTACGGTAACGCCGTCCAGCGCGTGGAGGGAGCCGCCGTTATAGTATTTTTGGAGGTTCTTGACCTCAATCAGTTTAGCGGATGTCACCACGGCGCATTCTCCTTTCAACGGCTTCCACGGCCTTGCCGGCAGGGAAGTTAATGGCAAAGTAAATCACGGCTACCAGCACATAGGGGCCGGTGGAGATCCAGGTGGAACCGGCGGTAGACTTGGCGGCGAACATCAGGTCACAAATACCCAGCATCATGCAGATGGAGGATTCCTTGACCATGGTGATGATCTCGTTGGCGAGAGCCGGCAGAACGTTCTTGATGGCCTGAGGCAGCACCACCATCTTCATGCCCTGCCACTTGCTCAGACCCAGAGAACGGGCGGCTTCCATCTGGCCTGCATCCACGGCCAGAATACCGGCGCGGAAGATCTCGGCCACGTAGGCGGAGCTGTTGAGAGCCAACGCCACCACGCAGGGGACGAAGTAGAGCAGAGGAATGAAGCCGAACAGGTTGTAACGGGAATTAAAGTTGGAGAACAGACCGAAGTTGATGATCATCAGCTGCACCAACAGGGGAGTGGAACGGAACACGGTGATGTAAGCGCCGGAAATACCTTTGACAAGACGGCTCTTGCTCAGACGCATCAGCGCCAGCAGCAGAGCAGGGATGATAGCCAGCAGCACGGAAACCACGGCCAGCAGCAGCGTGCATTCCACGCCCTGAATGAAGAGAGAGCCGTATTTCGGCAGAAAGTGGAAATTGAAAAATCCGTGAGGAGGGGGATTGACAAATGTTTGATCGATCCAAAGCAGGATCTGCGACCACAATGCAGACATAGGAGTTGTCCTTTCTTTTGTTCTGTTTTATTTGTTGGATCCTTAAGCAAGCAAGAAAACGCAGATTCTGTGTCCTCTTGTTTGCTTAAGGCGGTGAAAGAAGGATTCGTACAGACGCACAGGCGTGCAAAGTCTTGCGACTTTGCACGTCTGCGTATCTTTCTTCAAATGGGGGGTGATTGCCTGAGATCGGTTACTGACCAGCAACCTCGACGGCCACATCGGCCAGAGCGTCGGCAGCGGCGATGAACTCTTCCAGCTTGTTAGCGGCGGTCATCTGAGCGATGGCGGCGTTGATGCCCTCCAGCAGACCCTTGGGGTCACCCTTGGCAACGGCCACGCAGTAGGGCAGAGCTTCGCCCAGTTCGCCGGAAGCATCGGCGATGGCCAGAGTCTTGTTGTTCTCCACATACTGCATAGCGATGGCGCCGTCAACCACAACGGCATCCAGCTTGCCGCTGGCCAGCATGTTGAACATGTCGGTCACGGCGGTCTGGCTGTTCAGCTGAGCACCGGGCATCTGATCGGTAACGATTTCCACGTTGGTGGTAGCGGTCTGAGCGCCAACCAGCTTATCGCCGAAGTCGTTCAGGGTCTTGTACTGAGCGGCATTGGCAGCGGGCACAACGATCATCTTGGGCAGGTCGGTGTAGTAGGGATCGGAGAAATCAGCCTGATTCAGACGGTCGGGAGTGACTTCGATAGCGGCCAGAACCATGTCGCACTTGCCGCTCTGCAGGTTATTCAGCAGGAAGTCGAAGTTCATGTTCTGGATTTCCAGTTCCTTGCCCATGCTGTCGGCGATGGCCTGAGCCACGGAGATGTCGATACCGCCGTAGACCATGTTGCCGTTGGCATCGGGATACATGAACTCGTAGGGAGCGTAGTCAGCGCTGGTGCCCATCACCAGAACGTTGTCCTCGGGGGTCTCAGTAGGCTTGTCACCGCAGGCTGCCAGAGACAGCATCATGATAGCGGCCAGCAACATAGCAATAATCTTTTTCATCGTAATATACCTTTCCTTTTCATCAATCTTTTTCCAAAAACTTGGTTCTATATCCTTACCTTCCTAAGAAAGGGTACAGACTTTTTGGGGCGTTCCCTTGGAACGATTCAAACTATACCCTATGTGTGCATAAAAGTCAAGTGTCAAATGCATAAAATTACAGTGATTTTTTGGAATTGTGTGATAATGACCAATTCGAGGGCGCACAAATGGCTCGATCAAGGCGAAATACACATATGAGACTGGTGTATATACGGATAAATATTCAAATATACTGCATGCGAAAGGAGCCGCCCGGAAAAGGCGGCTCCGCAAGGGGAAGATTTATTCGAAAATGATGCGGCCGGCACCGTAGTAATACGTGGAAAAATAGCCGCCGTAGATGGAGTCGATGGTGACACCCTTACTGGAACTGGCGTGGATGAACCGTCCGTTGCCCAGATAAATGCCCACGTGCTCAATGCCGCTGGAGTCGGGGCCGGAGAAAAACACCAAATCTCCCACATCGCGCTGGGCGACGGAGACAAGGGTGGAGTTCTGGTATTGATAACGGGCGCCGTGGGCCAGAGAATATCCCACATATTCAAAGCAGCGCATGGTGAATCCGGAACAGTCGATGCCGCCGTAACCGGTGCCACCATAAACATAGGGCGTGCCCAGATAGGTGTAGGCATAGTCGATCAGCTCGGCCACCAGATCACGGGTAGCAGCGCTGCCGTCATAGTCGGCGTAAGTGACGCCGCGGCAGCTGTCCGAAGGGACATAGCCTGTGGAGTTCCCGAAAGAAACCAGATACCAGCCGTTATCGGTGATATCCAAAAGCTGTGCCACTTTGCCGGCATGGAGAGTACGCACGGCAGCGGAATTGCTGTCGGCGTTCGTATAAAGCGTGAGAGGAGATTCCAGCAATACGCCGTCATACAGCGCCAAATAGGCGTTGCGCTGCGCCTGTGCCTGCGCGGCTTCTTCCGCGCTGCGCTGCTGCGTCTGCCGCGCCTGCAGCGCCTGAACGCCCAGCTGAGAGAGGGGGAGGTCTTCCTGCTGATCCAACAGACCCAGCTCCGCTGCCAGAGCGATGCCGCGGCCATCGGTCAGGGCGGTGGAAGCGTAAGTGATGACACCGGCTTCGTTCAGCACGGCCGCTGCCTGTTGGTAGGCGGCGTTCCGTGTGTGCCGCTGCGCAGCATACGCAACGGCCAGTGAGCAAAATAGAGTAGAGACTGCCAACAACAGGCAGCTGAATTTTCGTGACATAATCAACCTCATTCGGAAATTTGCGTTTCGACAAACCGTATCATACCATAAGTTTATCTGAAATGCCAGCTAAAAATTACAAAATGGTAACAAAAGATACAAAGTGGTTAAATGTGAACGGAGAGACGGCTCTGGAGTGGAGAGATAAACGGAAAAACGGTTAAAAACGGGAGAGGGGCAGAGGAAAGAAAAAGAATACGGAGGGGAGAAAACAGTCCTTGCAAAACGGATACACTTCTTATATAATAATTGCGGCTAAAATTTGAAAAATAAAAAAATTTTTTCAAAAAAGAGGGGAACCTTTTGCAGAGGATCTCCGTCTAATACTCCGGACGCACCTGAGAGGGTGCGAAAATGTTGTTACGTAATAAATGAAAAATTTTAAAATTAAGGAGATTTTCAACATGAAGAAGTTTATGTCCCTGGTTCTGTGCGCCGTTATGGTGCTGTCCCTGGTTGCCTGCGGCAGCAAGAAGGAGAATCTGACCCCTGCCAACACCCTGAAGGCTGAGTTCGTTGAGCTGGCCAAGGGCGGCGAGAGCGCTCTGCAGATTGCTGAGAAGCTGGTCACCAACAAGATCATCCCCTTCGCCGGTGGCGCTATGGAAGTCGAGCCCGGCTTCCTGACCGGTTTTGACAACTATGAAGTCAAGGGCTTCAAGAGCGGCGCTGTGTTCATGCCCATGATCGGCTCCATCGCTTTTGTCGGCTATGTGTTCGAGCTGGAAGCCGGCGCTGATGCCAACGCTTTCGTCAACGAGCTGACCGCCAACGCCAACCCCAGATGGAACATCTGCGTGGCCGCCGAGGAGACTGTGACTGCCGTTGAGGGCAACCTGGTGTTCTTCTGCATGAGCCCCATGAGCTTCGAAGGCTAATTAGTTAAAATTTAACGAAATCCTAACGAAAAACCCCCGGATTTTCGGGGGTTTTTCGCTCAAATGAACGGAGGAAAGAATATGCTTTTTTCCAGTATCAGTTTTCTGTACTTGTTTTTACCGGTATTGATGATCTATTACGTGGTGCCGCAAAAGTGGCGTAACCATGTGCTGCTCATCGCCAGCCTCTTTTTCTACTTTGTAGGTGAGCCGGTATACGTGCTGCTGCTGATCTTCTCGTCGCTGTCGGACTTTTTGCACAGCCTGTATATCGAAAAGCATCGCGGTACCAAGAAGGCGAAGGCGGCGCTGACGTCGTCCATCATCATCAATCTGGGCATGCTGGGCTTTTTCAAGTACACCGATTTCTTCATCGGTGCGGTCAATGGCCTGCTGGGTACGGCGATTCCGCTGACCGGCATTGAACTGCCCATCGGTATCAGCTTTTTCACCTTCCAGACCATGAGCTACACCATTGATGTGTACCGCGGTGAGGCTAAGGCGGAGCGCAATCTGGCTACGATGGGCACTTTCGTGTGTCTGTTTCCCCAGCTGGTAGCAGGTCCTATCGTCCGTTACGTGGATGTGGATCGGGAGCTCCACGAGCGCTCCGTAACGCTGGAGAGTCTGTACCGTGGCGCCGTGCGTTTTGCGGTGGGCTTGGGTAAGAAAGTGCTCATTGCCAACGCCATGGGTGAGTTTTGTGCTGTGTTCCGGGCCTCGGGTGAGCAGTCTGTGGTGTTCTACTGGGTCTATGCCGCGGCCTATGCTTTGCAGATCTACTTTGACTTCTCCGGTTACAGTGACATGGCGATCGGCCTTGGCCGCATGATGGGCTTTGATTTCCCGGAGAACTTCAACTATCCCTTTATTTCCGGCACCATCACCGAATTCTGGCGCCGCTGGCACATGACGCTGGGCGGCTGGTTCCGTGATTACCTCTATATTCCGCTGGGCGGCAATCGCGTGTCCAAGGGACGCTGGATTATCAACACCGCTATCGTCTGGGCCGCCACCGGTTTCTGGCACGGCGCAGCGTGGAACTTCCTGCTGTGGGGCGTGTATTTTGGCGTGCTGCTGGTGCTGGAAAAGCTGGTGTGGGGCAATTGGCTGAAAAAGCTCAACGGTTTCTGGCGCCGTGTCTACACGCTGCCCATCCTGCTGGTGAGCTTTGTCATCTTTAACGCGGTGGGCCAAGGTCAGCTGCTGGGCGATCTGAAGGGCCTTTTCGGTCTGAGTGGTCTGCCGGTATGGAGCTTTGAGACGGGCTATTTCCTGCGCAGCTATACGGTGCTGCTGCTCTGTGCCGCTGTGGGTGCCACACCGCTGCCCAAGAAAATTTGGGAGCGCATCGCCAAGAGCTCTGTGGGCGGCTATGTGAGCCTTGTGGTCGAGCCCCTCTTTGTGCTGGCCATGCTGCTGATTGGCACGGCCTATCTGGTGGATGGCAGCTTCAATCCCTTCCTCTACTTCCGGTTCTAAAAGGAGGTTGCTATGGAAAAAATCAAAAAGATTCTGGTGGTGGCCGCCATGGCCCTCACCCTGCTGGGTATCTTTGCGGCCCACATCGTCCTGCCTGACGGCGATGTTTCTGAGGCTGAGCGCCGCCCATTGGCGCAGCTGCCGGAGTTGACGTGGGAGGACGTATTCAGCGGAGACTACTTTGGCGATCTGGAGGAATACCTCTTAGATCAGTTCCCTCTGCGTGAGAGTTTCCGCCGCCTGAAGGCCAACTTCCAGACGAAGATTCTGGGACTGAAGGCCAACAACAACATTTACTATGTGGATGGACACCTTTCCAAGCTGGAGTATCCCTTCCAGAAAGAGCAGGCCGCCATGGCCATCAAGCGCTTCAACGCTATATTGGAAAAGCATCCTCAGATCGCAAAGGCGTACTATGCCTTCGTCCCCGATAAAAACTATTTCCTCGCTGAGACCAACGGCTATCCTGTGATGGACTACGATGCGCTGCTGGACAAGGCCGGTGAGATCAACGCCCAGTATATCGACATCTTCCCTCTGCTGAGTGTGGATGACTACTACACGACCGACAGTCACTGGCGTCAAGAGAAAATTGTGGATGTGGCGCAGAAGTTGGCCGCGGCCATGGGCACCTCTGCTGACGGTATGGACAAGTATACTGCTGAGAGTCGGGACGGCTTTTACGGCGTGTATTACGGCCAGTCTGCGCTGAACGTTCCTGCTGAACAGCTGACAATCCTCAAGAGCGACGTGACCGACAGCGCCGTTGTCAAGAGCTTGGAGCATACTGCCGAAATGCCCGTTTACAACTGGGATGATTTTGACGGCGTAGACCCTTACGATGTCTACCTCTCCGGTGCGGAGGCTGTGATCACCATGAGCAATCCCCTGCAGGATAACGGCCGCCATCTGATCCTGTTCCGCGACAGCTTCGGCAGCAGCATTTCTCCGCTTCTGCTGAGTGGCTACAGCAAGGTAACGGTGGTGGATATCCGCTATATCGCCTCTGATCTGCTGGACAACTATGTGGATTTTACGGATGCCGACGTATTGTTCCTGTACTGCACGGCGATGTTCAATTCCGGTTCTGCGCTGAAATAAGAAAAAGCTCCTGCCTTTACAGGCAGGATCTTTTTGTGCTTTTTTCTGCGGTGGTGTCAGAGAGATTAGCGGCGCGGCGCAGCGATACGCACAGCCACAGACTGTGAATGGCGCAATATGTTGGTGGAATAACAGTATATATTGAATGTTGCTTTAGGGCTGCGCACTTTTCTCTGGAAAAGGGATGCGTTGGATGAGGCCGACAATCTGGCCGGAGAGGATGACCGTCAGAAGCGACCAGATGATACGGGAGAAGGGGATATAGCTCAAAGACAGCGCCAGAACGGTCAGATCGGTCAGGAGATAGATCTGCTCGATGGGGCGGCCAGTGAGGTGGCTGAGTGACATGGCAAGGGCATCATCGCCGCCGGAGGCGCCGCCTGCCCAAACGCTTAAACCGGCGCCGACGCCCACGAAAACAGCGCCGATGATGGCGGCCAACAGGGGCATGGTGTACAGCTGCGGCCACAGGGGAGGGAACTTCTCCACCACGGCGTAGGCGGCACAGAAGCTCAGTGTGGCAACGGCGGAATAGACAACGAATTCTTTGCCCAGTATCCGCCAGCCAAAGAGAAAGCACACGGCGTTGAGCACAAAGCCGCTGACGGCAGGGGAGAGGTGCAGCCAGTGGTCAAAAAGCAGAGTCAGACCCAGTACGCCGCCCTCTGTTACGCCGGAGAAGGAATGGACATGATACAGGCCAAAAGCAAGGATCACACTGCCCAGTGCCGCCACGGCGCAGCGGCGCAGAGTGATGGTTTTCCACATGGTGCGTTTCTCCTTTCGGTGGAAATGGATCAGCTTATTCGGCAAGGCTGCGGCCTTCCCACTCCGGAGCGGGCGTGAGACCCATGAGGTTTGCCACGGTGGGCGCTGTGTCCAGAATGGACACGCCTTGCAGCACTTTGCCGGGGGTAAAACGGGGACCGATGTAGAACTGGGGGATGGTCACATCCTCCGCCAGATCGGTGCCGTGGTCGTCGCCGTGACCACCGTGGTCGGAGGTGACGATGATGGTGTACTGGTTGCCGAATTCCTCCACTATACGCTTGACGCAGTTGAGTGCGGTGTGGATGCAGTCCAGATACGGCTGGGTCATCCAACCCACGTGATGGCCGGCGGCATCGGTTTGCACCAGATAGAGAAAGATGAAATCGGGGTGGGAGGTATGGATGCGGCGGGCGCACAGCTCTGTGAGCTGGGCGTCGGTATCGTCGGCGGTGTCATAACGGACATAGTCGGCCCACTGGATGGTGGAAGGAGGGGAGAGATCGCGCAGCGGTTCCCAGCCGTAGTGCATGGAACTGCGGCGGCCGCTTTTTTTCACCAGCTCAAAAATACCGTCTACCGGACGGGCAGAGGGTGTGAAGGTGTTGGTGGTGACACCGTGACGCGGCGGCGTGACGCCGTGGAACAGGGACATATGGCACGGCAGCGTCAGAGACGGCAGGACGGTGCGTGCCTCAAGGGTGTGGGCGCTGATGCGCTGCAATTCCGCGGCGTACGGATTGCCGCAGGAGAGAAAGGCATCGGGACGCATGCCGTCAATGGAGATGAGGATGACTTTTTCCATGAGAACCTCCGGGGTAGAAGTGTTGTGTTTTGGGTAAACTATACCACGGATTTTTCGCGGCGGCAACCTTGCAAGCAGGGAAAAACGGGGGTATAATCAGGAAAAAACAAAGCAGGAGGATGCGCCGTGGCCATCGCTGTAAGTACACAATTATATGATGAAGCCCGTCTGGAGCTGCTGCGGCCGCTGCTGGAACAGGACAAGACACTGGGCGTGGAGATATTTCCCGAGTGGCAGTTGACACGCTATGAGCCGATGCAGCAGCGCGCGCTGCCGTGGTTGGAGGGAAGGAAATTTACCCTCCATGGGCCGTACTGGGATATCGACCCGTGCTTTGCCCCGGGCGAGCCGGAGTTTGCGCTCTTTTTGAAATACTGGCGCAAGACGCTGGAGCTGGCGGTGCGCCTGCGTGCGCGCTATGTGGTGTATCATCTGTATAATCACCATTTTGCTGCGTGGGAACGGGATGAGAAATATGTCGCTGCTCTGCGGGCGCTGGAGATCGTGGGGAATCTGGCGGCGGAATACGGTGTGCGTTTGGCCATCGAGAACACGGAAACCAGCCGCAAGATGGGAGAAAACTTGCTGTCCCAAGAAGAGTATGTGACGTTGGTGAAGTCTTTGCCCGATTGTTCGGCCATGATCGACGTGGGACACGCCGCCTGCGCCGGATGGAATTTGGCGGAGCTGATTGAGGAGCTGGCAGAGCGTATCGAAGGCTATCACCTGCACAACAACGATGGCTGCACCGACAGCCACTGCCGCATCCGGCAAGGAGTGCTGGATATGGAGCAGCTGCTGCATACGATTCGCGCCCTCACGCCCACGGCTGTGTTGACGCTGGAATATAATCCTCGTCTGGGGATTACCAACGAGGAAGTGTGGGAAGATATCCAGTGGATCAAGGCGTGCATTTCGGACGAATATTCCGGTAAAAAAGGAGAAACAACATGATTTGGATTCTGATTCCCGTGGTTCTGGCGGTGCTGGTGCTGCTGGCAGCATATATCTGCTTCCGGATGGCTTTTTATGTGCCGGACAAAAGCCGTCCCGATCCGCAGGAAATTCTGGTGCCGGATGGCAGTATCTACGTGCCCTATCACGAGCAGATGCGTCAATGGACCCGGGAAGTGCGAGCCATGAAGCAGGAGCACTGGTATATCACTTCTTTTGACGGCTTGCGGCTTCATGCCCGATATTTTGAATATGCACCCGATGCGGTGGTGGAGATCATGTTTCACGGATACCGCGGCACGGCCGAGCGTGACCTCAGCGGCGGCGTGCAGCGCTGCTTTTCGCTGGGCCGCAGTGTGCTGCTGGTGGATCAGCGTACCGCCGGGGAGAGCGAGGGTCGGGTTATTTCCTTCGGCATCAACGAAAGCCGCGATTGCCGCAGCTGGGTAGATGAGATGATCGCCCGTAAGGGCGAGGATGTCAAGATCGTCCTGACCGGCATCTCCATGGGTGCATCCACCGTGATGGTCGCCGCCGGACGGCCGCTGCCCAAACAGGTGGTAGGCGTCATTGCTGACTGCGGCTTCGACAGCGCCAAGACCATCATCTGCAAGGTGATGGAGGGCATGCATATGCCGCCGAAGCTACTCTATCCCTTCGTGAAGCTGGGTGCACGGCTCTTCGGGCACTTTGATTTAGAAGAGGCAGCGGCAGTGGAGAGCATGAAGAATTGCTGCCTGCCCGTTTTCTTCATCCACGGCGAGGATGACCGCTTTGTTCCTTGCGATATGTCGCGCAGATGCTACGAAGCCTGTGTCGGGCCGAAATACCTGTTCACGATACCTGATGCCGGTCACGGCATGGGGTATCTCATGGACACCGACGGCTACCGCCGTGCGCTGACGGCGTTTTCACAGGAGAACGGGATCCCCATTGAGAGCCATTGGGAATAAGAAAAAGCACCCGAAAGGGTGCTTTTTTGTGCTTATTCCTTAATAAACGTCAATTCTTCCGTATCGAAGCGGTAGAGTTCCACCAGTGCGCCGTGTGCGGCGTCTTGCCTGACATCGCGGCCGATATAGAAGTACCCATCGCCCAGCGAGCACAGACCCTCGGTGCCGTAGGGGAAGTGGCTGCCGCAGAAGCGGTGGTCGCTGTGGCCGGCAAAATCGGTGAGGGAGAGGGTATCGCTGTCAATGAAAAAGAGGCTATAGTTGGGGAATTCCGGCTTCTCGCCCGGATATACCGCCGCGATCATGGCGCCAAGAGAGGCGTCATACTCCAGATTTTGGATGCCGTAGGTGGTGTTGCCGGTATGGAGGAAGTGCTTGCCGTCCGGTGCGGTGGGCCCGGAGCGGTGCATGGCGTTTTGGTCCAGCGGACGGGCGTAATCGTCCCAACTGGATACGTCGTACTGTAGCAGCACCTGCGCATCGTTGTCGCGGCGCTGTGTGTCGCTGTAGATGCCGTAGGCTACATATAGACTATTTTCATCCGAAAAGGTGCAACCGTCAATGCCGCTGCAGCCGAAGCGGTGGCCGGGGGCGGTGTAGTCGTTATAGACCTCCTGCAGGAACACTGCGTCCATCACCCCGTCCCGGGCGGCATCCATGTGAGGACGTGTGATCTTGTCCACATCGAAGCGAGCCATATAAAATCCGTCACGGATGCCCTGACCACTGATGCCCAGATTGCGGAAGATGCCGCTGCCGATGGCATCCTGTTTGAATTCCAGAGACGCATAGATGCGCCGCTCTTTGGCATTCCACGCGATGCAGCCCAAGTGACCCACGATACCGTCCACGCGGGTAAGAATGCGGCCGGTGAGGTCGGCTTTGAGAAGACAGGTGGTGAAGCTGAGATAGAGGTGCTGTGCCTGCGGGTCGTAGGCGATGCCCTGCAGATGGGTGCCGGTGTGTCCGGCAGAAACGGTGATGGAGCGGGGAAGATTCATACGAGGCCTCCTGATTCGCCGGCATCGAGAATATTATAAAGCGCGTTGCGCAGAGGATAAAGATCTTCTGGATCACAGACATCGGCGATGATTTCGTAATACTGTTCCTTACTTAACGCACCGCGGTTGACAGAGAAAGAGGAGTAGACTTCCTGCACATCGTCCTGCGGCTCCAGAGATCGAAAACAATTGATGCTTTCTACAGAGACGGTTACGGTTTGCCCCCACGGGTTGATATATTCGCTCTCGTATGTTGCGGCATAGGCCTCTGCTTTTGTAAAAGCGCTGTCAAAGTCGTCTGCTTGAACCAAGAGGACCATTTCTTCATAAAATCGCTGTGGCTGTTCACCTACGGAGTGGGTGAGCAGAAGTTTTACGCCATACTGATTCATATCACACGCCTCCTTTTTCTTCAGCATAGCCAAAAGAGCGGCAAAAGGCAAGAGAAAAAACCACCCTATGAAGGGTGGTTTTTTGATCAGGCATAGATGATAAATACGCCCACCAGAATGCCGACGATGGCACTGAAGGCAGGAAGCTTACTGCGGTACATGATGAAGGCCTGGGGCAGGATTTCGCCGAAGACCACGTACAGCATGGCGCCGCTGGCAAAGCCCAGACTCAGCGTCAGACCCATGGGGCCGATCTCGCCCAGCAGGTAACCGAGGAGAGCGCCCACCATGGTGGGGACGCCGGAGAGGGCGGTGATGAGCACAGCCTTCACGCGGTTCATGCCGCCGCTGATGAGGGGGACGGACACGGCCATACCTTCGGGGATGTTATGAAGGCCGATGAGCACTGCCAGCACGAGAGCAGCGCTGCCCATAACGCCGCTGTTGCTGGCATAAGAAGCGCCGATGGTCATGCCCTCGGGCACGTTGTGCAGGGCGATGGCGCAGGCCATCACGATGCCGGCCAGAAAGAGGGCCACCTTGCTATCCTTTCGGGCGTAGTGCTGCTCCAGATGGTCACTGTGGATCAACTCGTCCAGATCGTCGGCGGTTTTGGGATGGCTGGCGTCGATATGGGGCACTTCCGGATTGGTCTTGCGGTCGATGAGCCAGTTGAGAAGGAAGATCACCGCCACACCCAGCGCTGTGGCGCCGATGGCGGTCATCACGCCGGTGGTGGCCTCGATGGCTTCCACCAGCAGATCGAAGCATACGATGCTCAGCATCACGCCGCCGGCAAAGCTTAAAAGCAGGCTGACGGTGCGGTTGGAATCTTTTTGCAGCAGCGCGCCGATCAAACCGCCGAGTCCTGTACCCACCACACCGGCCAGCGCGGTGGTCAGCAGTAAAGTTGCGATGACACCCATATTGGTGCACCTCCCCAATGTTCTTTTTATTTCGGTTACAGATGATACCACAATACACCGAAAAAAACAACGGGGGATGACAGATTTTGACAGGATTTGAGTAGTTATCCGCAGCAGCTTGAGTTGGGTGGATTTGTATGGTATAGTGATAAAATAGGAAATATCTTAAAAGGAAGCAATTGCTTTATGATGAATCGTTCTCATTCCCGCGCTATGGCGGAAGAGCGCGTGCCGAAATTGTTGGCGCGTCTGGCGATCCCTGCCGTTGTGGCACAGGTGATCAACCTTCTTTACAATATCGTTGACCGCATCTACATCGGCCACATTCCCGAGCACGGCGCCGATGCGTTGACCGGCGTGGGCCTTTTTATGCCCATTTTGATGCTGGTCAATGCCTTTGCACTGCTGGCCGGCTCCGGCGGCGCGCCTCGCGCTGCCATCGCCATGGGCAGGAAGGACCATGAGGAGGGCGAAAAGATTCTGGGCAACTGCTTCAGCCTGATTGTGGGGCTGGGTGTTGTGCTGACAGTGGCGTTTTACCTTCTGGCACCACGGCTGCTGGTGCTTTTCGGAGCCAGTGAGGACACGCTGCCCTATGCGCTGGACTATGCCCGGATCTATATCCTCGGCACAATTTTTGTGTTGATCTGCCTTGGTATGAATCCCTTTATCACCACGCAGGGCTTTGCCAAAATCAGCATGCTGACCACGGTGATCGGCGCGGTGGTCAACATCATGCTCGATCCTGTCTTCATTTTCCTGCTGGACATGGGTGTGAAAGGCGCGGCGGTGGCCACCGTGATGAGTCAGGCGGTGAGTGCGGCGTGGATTTTGCGGTTTTTGACCGGCAAAAAAACCATTCTGCGCCTGCGCACGGCAAATTTCAAGCTGCGTAAAGCGGTGATTCTGCCCTGCCTGGCGCTGGGCGTTGCCACTTTCGTGATGATGTCTACGGAGAGTTTGCTGTCCGTCAGTTTTACCTCCAGTCTCTCCCGTTTCGGCGGCGACATCGCTGTGGGAGCCATGACCATCCTCACCAGTGTTTGTCAGCTTGTGGTCCTTCCGCTGCAGGGCATCTGTCAGGGCGGTCAGCCCATCATCAGCTATAACTACGGCGCCGGAAACGGCGCACGGGTCAAGGAGGCGTTCCGCTGCCAGTTGATCGCCTGCGCCGTGTTTGGCACGCTGTGCTGGGCACTGGTGATGCTGTTCCCTCGTGTATTTACCGGACTTTTCACCAATGATGAGGCCTTGGTGTCCTACGCCGCGTGGGCACTGCGGATCTATATGGCCGGCATCTTTGCATTCAGCTTCCAGATCTGCTGCCAGCAGAGCTTTATGGCGCTGGGACAGGCCAAGATCAGCCTCCTGCTGGCGTGCCTGCGCAAGATCATTCTGCTGATTCCGCTGATCTTCCTGCTGCCGCAGCTGCTGGCCAATCAGGTGTTTGCCGTGTTTTTGGCCGAGCCTGTCAGCGATATCCTGGCCGCTGTGGTGACAACCACCGCTTTCTTTGTGAAGTTCGGTAAGATCTTGAAAAAAGAGTGACCGTTTGGAATATGAGAAAAGCCGCCTCTCGGGGCGGCTTTTTGTTGCGCAACAGCCCACCGGGCTGTTGCGACAGGATTTCGAATCTCTCCCACTTTTGTTCCTGCAAAAACAAAATCCCCCCGATTGGGTGGTTTTGTTTTTGAATACTAACCCTAATTCTAATACAAATGCACCCCCTTTTTAGACGAGGGGGTGCAAAGTCATTTTAGGAGGTGCGTTTTTAGGACAGAGGGGTGCAAATCTCAGAGATATGCTTTAATCCTATCTTCCGGATCACAGCCATCTATTGATAAAATCTCAACATTCTCCCAAATTTCTTTTAGCGATTTACCACGGAATACAGAAGCGGATGAAAAATCACGAAAGTTATCGTAATCGTACGCTTCGGAGCCATCCGGTACTAATCCATACCAATATATTTCTTTTTCTCTGTTTTCTCTGTCAGGCATTTTGCCCATCCAACAAGATTGATACATTGGCTCTCCATTTACCAAAAACTCAATTTCAACACAAAACTTTCCTTCTAAATTATGCGAAAACAATTTCATAATATCATTAAAAGAAATCATGCAATCACCGCCTTTTCTTCATCATACCACAAAAAGAAAATAACCGCAACTTGTATCAAAGTTGCGGTTATTCTTTGGCGGAGTAGGAGAGATTCGGTTGCATTTTCGCCCGCTCGCGGGCGAAAATAGAAGTGGCCGACAACGTGCGCGATGTCGGCGCAACAGCCCACCGGGCTGTTGCGACAGGATTTCGAATCTCTTTCCCTCGTTTCAGCAAAAACAAAAACCACCCGATTGGGTGGTTTTGTTTTTGAAGACTAACCCTAATTTTAATACAAATGCACCCCCTTTTGAGGTTAGGGGGTGCAAAGTCATTTTAGGGGGTGCATATTTGAGTCAGGGGATGCAAGATAAATGTGTAAATAAGTCTTGTTTGTGATTATGTTACTTCAGGCAAGCATACATTATGCACATCACGCAAATACTTTTCAAATTCTATAAAGAAAGACTCAAAGGCGTATGCATCATTGTTGCCGCTGGTGTATAAAATATGATTCCACCAACATGCATACCCATTTAGGTCTTTGATGATTTCTTCGTGATACCACGTAACAAACAAATTGAAATACTTAAGTGGCCTTTCTTGGCAGTAAAAAGAAAATGCGTAGTTCATGCCAAACAACTGATCTCGAAAAGATAGTAAAGATGGCTTTCCCAAGAAAAGGCCTGGTCTCCTTTTAACTTGAGCAAAAAACACTAACTCGTCAAATTTAGAATCTATATTTGTCAACATAACCACCAGCCTTCTAATAGTATTATAGCATAAATATCTGTAAACTTCAATATTTTAACGATTACTGCCTGAAATTTTACGATTAACGCTGTAAATCAACGATTATACCAACATTTTAGCGATTACTTATGTTTTAACGATTTGAAATATGAATACAAATGAAAAAGTAAAGAACTTTGCTATCAAAAAGTTTTCAGAAGTCCGATTTTGAGCATAAAATAACCGTCATTCTGTTGTATCAAAATGACGGTTATTCTTTGGCGGAGTAGGAGAGATTCGGTTGCATTTTCGCCCGCTCGCGGGCGAAAATAGAAGTGGCCGACAACGTGCGCGATATCGGG
>JAZKYM010000018.1:0-26601 GCA_045612165.1 Vescimonas sp. | reverse complement strand
GGAAAACGGCACCTACGGTTCTTCCGTGGTGCAGGAGTGGGTCTACGGTGACGAGCGCGTTGCCGGCGATAAGACCATGCTGGAGAACACCAGCGCCTACTATGTCGCCGGTTTCCTCTCCCGCGGCCGCAACGATTATCTCCCCGTCAATGTCCGTCACATCCTGCTGAAGGTCGATACTTCTTCTCTGGACAGCACCTCCGAGAAGTACGATTCCCTGCTGCAGGTTCTGGTAGACACCTCCTACGCCGATGCCCAGGCTATGCTGGACGAGTGGAAGAGCGGTGAGGCTACCGCCGAGAGCTTCGGCAAGCTGGCCAACGAGAAGAGCGCCGATACCGGCAGCAACACCAACGGCGGTCTGTATTCCAACGTCGGTAAGGGCGAGATGGTTGACGAGTTCAACGACTGGATCTTCGCCGAAGGCCGTCAGGTGGGCGACACCGGCATCATCTTCGTCAACGAAGAGGGTTACTACACCGGCCACCACATCATGTACTTCGACGGTTGGGGCGAAGCTCCCTACTGGCAGCTGGAAGTGGAATACGCCATGCGCAGCGAGGATTACTCCGAGTGGTACACCGGTCTGAACAGCGACCTGACCGCTGAGGAGCACAGCGGCATGAAATACGTGGGCTGATCCGGCCTGAAATGACGCAACGAAAGGGCTGGCGCCAAGCGCCAGCCCTTTTTCCATCTTTTTAAGGAGATTCCTATGAATCAACGTTTTATCCGCACCGAAATGATGCTGGGCAGCGACGCCATGGCTAAGCTCTCCGGCAGCCACGTGGCCGTCTTTGGACTGGGTGGCGTAGGCAGCTATGCCGCGGAGGCACTGTGCCGCAGCGGCGTGGGTGAGCTGACCCTCATTGATCAGGACACCCTCTCCGTCTCCAATATCAACCGCCAGCTCTACGCGCTGGAATCCACCGTAGGCCTTGCCAAGGCGGAAGCCGCCGCCATGCGCTGCCGAGACATCAATCCCGATGTCATCGTCCACCCTCTCTGCGCCACCTATGATGCGGCGCATCGGGAGGTGTTCTTTGCCGCACACTACGACTATATCGTCGATGCCATCGATCTGGTCTCGTGCAAGTTGGATCTCATTGAGCAGGCACAGCAGCGCGGCATCCCCATCATCAGTGCGCTGGGTACCGGCAACAAGCTGGATCCCTCTCTGCTGCGCGTAGCAGATATCTCCAAGACCTCCGGCTGTCCTCTGGCCCGTGTGATGCGTAAGGAACTGCGCGCACGGGGCATTACGCACCTGAAAGTCGTTTTCAGCCCCGAGGAGGCCGCCGAAACCAACCAACTGGAAACGCCGCCACCCGGACGCCGCAGCGTCCCGGCCAGTGTGGCGTGGGTCCCCTCCTGCGCAGGCCTGATGATGGGCGGCGCCGTTGTGCAGGACCTGATCTGCGAAAGGAGTGAGCAGCCGTGATTTTTACCGGTGCAATTGTCAACTTTATTACCGTGGTGGCAGGAACGCTGGTGGGTCTTGTGGCCGGCAAGTTCCTCAACGAGCGCATCCGCACCGCAACCATGAACGCCGTGGCCCTGATCATCATCGGCATCGCCGTACCCGGTCTGATGAACAGCAGCAAGCCGCTGGTCCCCATCCTTTCTCTGGTGGTGGGCACCGTCATCGGTGAGGCGCTGGATATCGACCGCGCCGTCAACCGCTTGGGAGATAAGCTGCAAACAAAGTTTCAGGGGAAAGGTAAGATCACCGAGGGCTTCGTCACCGGTACGCTGGTGTTTGCCGTGGGCGCCATGACCGTCATGGGCTCTTTGGATAGCGGCCTGAAAAACGACCATAGCGTGCTCATCGCCAAATCCGTCATCGACGGCATCAGCTCCGTCGTTTTTGCCTCCACTATGGGCATCGGTGTGGCCTTCGCCGGTGTCAGCGTGCTGCTCATTGAAGGCGGCATCGCGCTGCTGGCCTCTCTGGCCGCCACCTTTGCCGGCACACTGCTGACGGAAGTGGTCATCAACGAGATCACTTTTGTGGGTTCTCTGCTGATTCTGGGCATCAGCGGCAATCTGCTGGGCCTGACCAAGCTGAAACTTCTGAACATGATGCCGGCACTCTTCCTGCCGCTGCTGTTCTGCCAGTTCCTGTAAGACGACATTCCGAAAGATAGGGGAAGAGGGATCATTTTATGTGGCTTATTTACGCACTTTTATCGGCCGTGTTTGCCGCCGCTACTTCTCTGCTGGCCAAGGCCGGCATTGACGGCGTCAACTCCCATCTCGCTACCGCCATCCGCACCGCCGTGGTTCTCGTGTTGGCTTGGGGTATGGTGTTCCTCACCGGTACCCAAAGCGGCATCGGTGACATCAGCCGCCGCAGCTGGCTGTTTCTCATCCTCTCCGGCGTTGCCACCGGCCTTTCCTGGCTGTGTTACTACAAGGCGCTGCAAATGGGCGAGGTAACCAAGGTTGTCCCCATCGACAAGCTCAGCGTGGTCATTACGCTGGTGCTGGCCTTCATCTTTTTCCATGAAGACTTCACGTGGAAAAGCGCTCTGGGCACCATCCTCATCACCGCCGGCACGCTGATCATGGTCATCTAATCAAAGCGGTTGCACCTTTTTTGAGTTTTTGCAGCGCGCTACCATGCACTCGCTGCACTCGCACACTTGTGCGCCGAGAAGCATTTTCTGGCACGCACATGTCGCTCCCGAAAATAGATTTCACCTTTTTCGCCGTGAGTGGTAAAACGCTGCGAGGTTTTTGACGTTGAAAAAAGAAGAGCTGACACACGTCAGCTCTTCTTTTTTACTTATTTTCCGCCACCGGGGCACTTTCCATATGAGCTTTTGCCCGCTGGTTGAGCTTGCGGTAAACGCGCTCCACCATCCACGGTTCCGTAGAGGCTTGCAGCGCCTCTTCCGGCGTAAACCAGCCCACGCCACTATTCTCATCCGGCTTTTCCTGCAGCGCCTCGTCGTCCGAGCACAGCAGATACGTCACGTTCAAGTGCAGATGGCTGGGTACATATTCGCCCCGTTTCTCATGGCCGTCCACCGTCAGACATTCCAGCGACAAGATCCCCTCACCCACCGGTTTGAGCTTCTGCAGTCCCGTCTCCTCCTGCGCTTCGCGGATGGCCACCGCCAGCAGATCTTCCTCACCGTCGGCATGACCGCCGGTCCATGACCAGGAGTTGTAGATGTTGTGATACACCATCACCACGTGGCGTCTGTCGGGGCTGATGACCCAGCTGGAAGCTGTCATGTGCGCCATGGTGTTCTTGCGCAGACAGGCATCCGGATTGGTGCGCAGAAAGTGGAGCATAATCTCCTTGTCTTTCTCCTCCTGTGGGCAAAGGGGCGCAAATTGTTCGATTTCCTGAATAATCTGTCTCATTTTTTCCTCAAATAAACGGCCCAGTACATGGCGCCCAGTCCCACACCGCCGGCGATGTTGCCCAGCGTCACAGGCAGCAAATTGCGCGCAAAGCCCAGCACGCTCAGACCCTCTGCAGCGATGCCCATTCGTCCGGCAGCCATCAGGCCTGCCGGTATGTAAAACATGTTGGCGATGCAGTGCTCATAACCGCAAATGACAAAGCACATCACCGGGAAGAAAAGGCCGATGATTCTGCCGCTCACCGTGGTGCCGGCAAGACCCATCCACACGCCAAGACACACCAGCACGTTGCACAGAATACCGCGTAGGAACGCGGTGGCAAAAGGCAGCGTTGCTTTGGTAGCCGCCGTAGCCACTACGGTTTCGGCGATGGTGTCGAAGGTACCGCCGTACACAGCGCAGGCAGAGACCAGAACGCCGCCCACCAGATTGCCCAGATACACCACCACCAGATTGCGCACCATCTGCCGGAAGGTAATCTCCTTTTCCAGCAGCGGAATCACCAGCAGACAGTTTCCGGTAAAGAGCTCACTGCCGGCGATCATCACCATGGCAAGTCCGGCCGGGAAGATAGCCGCGCCCACAGCCTTGTTGACGTAGACATTTCCAAAAGTGGCAGCCGCACCGGCCAGTGCAATAAATCCACCGGCCAGAATCGACAACAGCACCATCTTTGCCAACGGCAAATTAGCCTTTCCTTTTCCCACGGTCACATAATTGGCCGCGATCTGAGCAGGGGTGTTCATAGACGTCATTCCTCCTTATAAGCATACAGAGGCGGACGTCCGTTCGCCTCTGTGCGGAATTTTCAGTTGTAAATTAATAGTTTTCCTTACGGACCTCGAAATAGGCCTGCGGATGAGCGCAGACGGGGCAAACCAGAGGTGCCTTCTTACCCATGACCAGATGACCGCAGTTGCGGCACTCCCACATGGTCTCATCAGCCTTGGCGAACACAGCCTGCATCTCCACGTTGCTCAGCAGCTTGCGATAACGCTCCTCGTGGGTCTTTTCAATGGCACCCACCATGCGGAACTTGGCAGCCAGCTCCACAAAGCCCTCTTCCTCGGCTTCCTTGGCCATGCGGTCGTACATGTCGGTCCACTCATAGTTCTCACCGGCAGCGGCAGCAGCCAGATTCTCCTCAGTGGTGCCCAGAGCGCCCAGAGCCTTGAACCACAGCTTTGCATGTTCCTTCTCGTTGTTGGCGGTCTCCTGGAAAATAGCGGCGATCTGCTCATAGCCGGCCTTCTTGGCTACGGAAGCAAAATAGTCATACTTGCTGCGAGCCTGCGTCTCGCCGGCAAATGCCTCATACAGGTTCTTCTCCGTCTTGGTACCCTTCAAATTCATGGTTAGTTTCCCCTTTCATTGATCGGTTTGATATATGAATCATAACAAGTTTTTCCGAAAATAGCAATCTTATTTTCTCAATATCAGCCAATCTTTTCTTCGCCAAAAAAGTTTCAAAAGACTATGGTTGTCAAAAGAAACCTCTCGTGTTAATCTAAGAAAAAGAAAAGGAGTTGTTCATATGACCATTGGATTTATCGGTACCGGTCACATGGGCGGCGCCCTGGCCCGGGCAGTCGTTCAGACCGTCGACCCTTCCGCCGTTTCGCTTTCCAACCGTACCGTCGCCAAGGCTCACGCTCTGGCAGAAGAGGTTGGCGCCGCTGTGACGGACAACGCCGCCATTGCCGCATCGTGCGACTATATCTTCTTAGGTGTCAAACCCCAGATGATGCAAGGCCTGCTGGAATCTCTTCGTCTGCCGCTGTCTCAGCGCCAAACGCCCTGTGTACTCATCAGCATGGCCGCCGGCCTTACCGTGGATACCATCGGCGAAATGCTGGGGCTGGATCTCCCCATCATTCGCATCATGCCCAACGTAGCCTGTGCCGTGGGAGAGGGTTTGACCCTCTACACTTGCAGCAACGGTGTCACGGCACAGCAGACGCAGGAATTTCTCCATATTCTCTCTGCCTCCGGTCAGTTGGAGGAGCTGGACGAGCATCTCATGGACGCCGGCAGTGCCATCGCCGGCTGCGGCGGCGCTTTTGCCTGCCTCTTCATGGAAGCTCTGGCTGACGGCGCTGTCAGCTGCGGCCTGCCGCGCAACAAAGCCATGCGATATGCCCAGCAAATGCTGCTGGGCACGGCAGCTCTGGCCAAGTCTACCGGCCAACACCCCGGCGTCATCAAGGACTCCATCTGCTCCCCCGGCGGCACTACCATCGCCGGTGTCCGGGCGCTGGAAGAAGGCGGCTTCCGCTCGGCGGCGATGAACGCCGTCATCGCCGCCTATGAGCGCACACTGAAATTGAAGTCATAAGCAGGAAATGATGCACCCGAAGTGCATCATTTCTTATTTCTCCATTCTCTCCACCGCTTTCATAATGCCGCTGGCCAAAGTGGCCGCACCGCAGATGGTAAAAATCAAGCATACAGGTTCCATATTACAAGGCCTCCTCTGTCTTTCGTTTCATTGAGGCCAGTATAGCAATAGATGTGTCCACAAAAACGGATACATCTCACACAGATGCAAAAAGAGTGCGGAATTTCCGCACTCTTTTGTGTTTTTTATTCCCGGCCCTCGTCCGGCGCAGCGAAATCATCCGTCACCGCACCGCCGGAAGTCTGCACCCGGAAGTCATCCTCCACACGGGCCGTATCGCGGCGCAGCATCGTCTCCATAACGCGGATGTCGCTGTCGATATCCATCGCATCCGTCCGGTACAGTTCGTCCAGTTGGCGCTCAAAGCCCAGCACGATGCCATCCATGGTTTGCTCGATCTTGCGCTTGGCCTGAGACATATTGCCGCCGCTGACGCCAGCTTCTTCAAACTCGGCATAGGCATCCAGCAGCTTCTGGGTTGTCGGCAGATAGTAGTTGAGGAACGTGGCCGCTTTCGCTTTTTTGGCCGGCTCCTCTTCGATGATGCGGAAAATACGTCCGGCAATCTCTTCCAAGCGGTCGATCTTAGCGCTCAGTCCTGCATCGGCAATGCGGTCATTGGCCGCGCGCAGCTGACGCAGCATACCGGAATATCCCTGCTGTGCCTGCGGCGGCACAACAGGCGCCGACTTCTGCTCATAGTGCTTGGCTCCTGCCTGTGCATCACGAAACAGCTTGCCGGCACTCAGGTCCACATACGCCCCGTTGCCCCACATGCCCTTTTCGATCATCAGCTCCAGATCTCTCTCCACGCGGTGCGCAGACACCTCTGCCGCAGCGGCCAGTCGGGAGAGCGACACGCTCTGTGCTGCGCCTGCCACCGCCAGATACTTGGCAAAGCGGCGCATACGGCGCTTCATCTGGCGGCTGCCCCACAGCAGGCCGCA
Source organism: Vescimonas sp. (assembly GCA_045612165.1). GTDB lineage: Bacteria > Bacillota > Clostridia > Oscillospirales > Oscillospiraceae > Vescimonas. Next base: position 19,878 of record JAZKYM010000018.1, on the reverse strand, counting down.
GCCACCTGCCCAAAACGCCGCAACGGCCGACAAGTCGGAAATCAGCTCCCACCAGAGTCCCTGCGTCAAACAGTACAGAAGCTCCGGCAGCAGAGCCAGTCCTGCAAGTGCACCTAAAGCCACCAATACGATACCAACAATCTTCATGGCCCGTGCGCCTTTGGCACTGTCCTTGGGCGTTTTTGTGACACTGTTAGCCGCTGCTTTCACCGCACTTTTGGAGGCAGCACCGGCCTTCACTTTCGTTGCAATTTTTTTCTTGGTACTGCCCTCATCGAGCTTGGAGATCAGCAAAATCAGTCCGATCGGCCATGCCACAGCAAACATGATGACAATGAAGATCCAACTGCCCATGTCGCTGTTGGTGGGTTTTTCGGGTGAAGGCTGGCCGGTTTGCCGACTTTTATTGGGTTGATCAGTGCTGAAATTGCCGTTCCCATCGTAACGGTAGCTCATCAGCCCTGTTCGCCTCCTTTTTCACTCAGCTTGCGCTTGTTGCCGTCCTGATCCACCACATAAGTGTTGTCCAGCTGGCTGCGCACATTGCCCAGCACAGCGTTGACATACTCCCGACGCAGCACATCGCGCTCGGCGATCTCTTCTTCGGTCAGACCCACCGTCTTGGCCTTATGGGCCAGTTCATTGATTCTCTCCAGTCTTGTCATAGCTCTATCCTCACAAATATCGTTTGATGCTAACAAAAATACGTCCTTTTTTCGTCTGATTTCCCACTTCTTCTACGGTGCACTTACCCAATCCACGCAAACTGATGTGGTCGCCGGCAGACACCTCGGCAGCGCACTTCTGACACACTGCCCAGTTCAACTGTACCCGTCCACCTTCAATGGCCTCTGCCGCCTTACCGCGGCTGAGGGAAAAACCGGAAGACACCACGCTGTCCAGCCGCAGCTGCGACACCGTGTCGCGGATCAGCTTCGTTTTAGCCACCGGAATATGAATATGCTCCAACGGGATCTCCTGCACCTTCAAATGGGTTCGTCCGGCGCTGTCCCAGCTTTGCAGCAGAAAATCCGCCACACCGCCGCTCACCAGTACGTCAGCACTCTCCTGCGATACCAGAATGTCGCCCAGAGATTGACGTGTCACGCCCATACCCATGAGGCTGCCCAGAAAGTCCCGATGGGTCAGCTCTCCGGCTTGGTGCCACGTGCAGCGGATGGCACGCACGCAGCCCTCTTCCACCTCCCACGCCCACTCGGGCAGGAAGCACAGGCGGCAGCGCTCCGCGCCGTCATAGCCGCCGTAAAAGCGAAATCCCTCCTGCACGCCAATGGCGCCCAACAGCCGACGGGCCGCCAGCTGTTCCTGAGGACTTAAAAACGCGGTGGCAGCAGGCAGACTCTTCAGCCGGCACTGCTCGTACTTGTCCCACACCTGTCCCAGCAGCAGACGCTCCTCCGGGGAGGATGCCGCCCGGTCCAGTACCGTGCGCTTATCCATGGTTTTTCTCCAGATTTTGGGTGTTGTAAAGACCGGCGTAGGCGCCGCCAAGCGCCAGCAGTTCCTCATGGCTTCCCTGTTCGGCGATCACGCCGTCCTGAATCACCAAGATGCGGTGAGCCGCACGGATGGTAGAGAGGCGATGGGCGATGATCAACGTGGTGCGGCCACGGCTGAGCTCATCAAACGCATTCTGGATCTTCGCCTCCGTCACGCTGTCCAGCGCAGAGGTCGCCTCATCGAGAATCAAGATGGGGGGATTTTTGAGGAAAATACGGGCAATCGCCACACGCTGCTTCTGGCCACCGGAGAGGAGCGTACCACGCTCGCCCACATAGGTATCGAAGCCCTGGGGCATATCCATAATGTCGGCGTAAAGTTCGGCGCGGCGTGCAGCCTCCGCCACCTCTTCGTCGGTCGCTTCGGGGCGTCCGTAACGGATATTCTCACGGATGGTATCGGCAAAGAGGAATACATCCTGCTGCACCACACCGATATGGCGGCGCAGGGAGTTCTGCGTCACATGGCGGATATCCAGACCGTCAATGGACACGCTGCCCTCTGTCACGTCATAAAAACGGGGGATCAACTGGCACAACGTACTTTTGCCGCCGCCGGAGGGACCCACAATGGCCACCGTTTCACCGGCCGTCACCGTCAGATCCACATGGTGCAGCACCTCGTCGCTGCCCTCATAGGTGAAGCTGACATCGTCCACGCGGATCTCGCCGCGCACATTCTGCAGTTCCACAGCGTCTGCGCTGTCCTGCACAGTCGGATCGGTACGCATCAATTCCACAAAGCGGTTGAGACCGGCAAAGCCACTGGAAAACATCTCGGCAAAGTTGGAAAGCTTGCGCACGGGGGAGATAAAGGTGGCCACATACAGGTTAAATGTGATCAAATCAATGTAATTGAGCTTATCCTCCATAATGAGCCAGCCGCCCACAGCGATGACCGCAACGCTGAGCACCGTAACAAACAATTCCATCGTGGAGAAGAACTTGCCCATCTCTTTATGGAAATTACGCTTAGCGGTTCGGAATTGATGGTTGGACGCATCAAAACGGGCACGCTGCACATCCTCGTTGGCAAAAGCCTTCGTGGTACGCACACCGGACAGGCAGGACTCAATCTCCGTGTTGATGGCGCCGGTTTTCACCTTGGTGGCCTTGGATGCCTCACCCATTTTCTCACGGCGCAGACCGATCAGCACCAGGAAGAGGGGCACGATCACCGCCACCACCAGCGCCAAGCGCCATTGCATCCGGAACATGACCACCATGGCACCGATGATGGTCACAATGGAAATAAACAGGTCCTCCGGGCCGTGGTGGGCCAGCTCCGTCAATTCAAACAGGTCGCTGGTCAGACGACTCATCAGCTGGCCCGTGCGGTTTTTGTCATAAAAGTCGAATCCCATCTTTTGCATGTGGTGGAACAAATCCCGTCGGATATCCGCTTCCACACGGATACCGAACGTATGGCCCCAATAACACACCACAAAATAGAGAACGGCGCGCAGCACAAAAATCAGCAGCACCGCTGCCATCACCATGAAGAAGATGCTGTACTCCTTATCCGGCAGCCATTCGTACATGGCTGTGCGTGAGATCAGCGGAAACACAAGGTCGATCAGCGCAATGCCCAGCGCGCAGCACATATCCAAACTAAACAGCTTCCAATGGGGTCTGAAGTAGGAGACAAAGATGCGCAGCGGTGAACGCGTCTTGAAATCTTTGACAGGCATATCATCGTTTCCCTTCCTGATATTCTTTCGTAATGATATATTATATCATCCTTTTTGCCCAATAGCAAGAAAAGCGGCGCTCTTTCGAGCGCCGCTTGATCCCGTTTTTCTTAGCCCACACGGACAATGCACGAGAGCGTCTGGCCTTCCACCTTGGCAATAACTCTGGTCATGCCGCGGCCCACACCTCTGACGTAGCCGTCATCGTCCACCGTAGCAACGGAGCTGTCGCCCGTAGACCACTCGATGGTGGCATCGGTGCCCAGCACTTCCATGGGAGCGCCGCCGTTGACACTGATAGAAATGTCATCCCGCGTACCGTAAATGGACTGCAGGACCAGCTCTTTCTGCGATGCATTCACCGTCACCACACAGGCAGCGGAAGTTGCGCCGTCGGCAGAAGCCGTGATGGTGGCGTTACCTGCACTCACCGCAATCACCTTGCCGGAAGCGTCAACCGTAGCCACCGCCTCATCGCTGCTGGACCAGGTGATACCCTCAGCGCCGGAAGCAGTCAGCTGCTCACTGCCGTTATATTCCAGCGTCAGCATGGTTTTATCCAGCGTAATGGTTGCCGGAGGCAGCGGATCGGTATTGGGATTTTCCTCACCGCCCTGATTACCGGGCAGCGGATCTTCCACACCGGGCTTCTCGCCGTTATCGCCAAACCAGGAGGCAATATCGCCACCCAGGAAGGCGTAACCCAAATAACCCACCAACAGAAGAACCACCAGCACCATGGCAGGACCAATGATACTGGGCGCCTTGACCTTTTTTACGCGGCGACCGGCTTTTCTGGATTTTCTTCCGTTGTAAAATTCCTCGTCTTCCAGACAGAAGGGGCACTCTCTATAACTATCGGAGAACATCTCTCCGCATTTAGGGCATTTCAGCAAGCTCATTGTTAACATCCTTTCTCGTATACGCGCAGGCGCACCGTGCGCCACCAGGAAAAATGCCGCCGCGGCGGCAAATTTTCTCTGCATACATCATAGCGTTTTTATTGCCAAGCGTCAACAGTAATTGACGGAAATTCATCCTTTTTTTACAACTTTCCTCACCGAGGCTTGCTTTTCGTCCCGCACTTTTCTATAATGAAAAAAACACTTTCTCTGGAGGAATTGGGATATGAACACCATTTTCATCGGCATCGCCGGCGGCACCGGTTCCGGCAAGACCACGCTGACCGAACATCTGGCTCACCGTTTCGGCACCGATATCAGCGTGGTTCACCACGACAACTACTATAAGCGCCAGAATGTCCCCTACGAAATCCGCTGCCTGCAGAACTACGACCATCCCGATGCCTTTGATACCGATCTGATGATCGAACATCTCAAGGCCCTCAAGACAGGTCAGGCCATCGAATGTCCCGTTTACTCCTATTCCGATCACAACCGCACCGATGAAACCGTTACCATTCAGCCCACCAAAGTGGTCATCGTGGAAGGCATCCTCATCTTCGCCGACAAGGCGCTGCGAGACCTGCTGGACATCAAAATCTTTGTGGAAACCGATGCCGACGTGCGTATCCTACGCCGCGCCCTGCGCGATGTAGAAGAGCGCGGCCGCTCCATGCAGTCGGTGGTGCAGCAGTATTTGAGCACTGTTAAGCCGATGCACGAGCAGTTTGTCGAGCCCAGCCGTAAGTTTGCCGACATCGTGGTGCTGGAGGGTGGCCACAATCTGGTGGCTCTGGACATGATCGTCCAGCGCATCGCCGGTCACATCGCCGAAAACTGAGATGAAACGCATTGTGCGTATTGCCGGCGCCGTGCTGTGTCTGGCTCTTGCCGCCTTTTTCCTGCTGCCGCTGACCGTCGGCACCGTTCATATCGGTATGCTGTATCCTGCCGTGCTGTTGGCTTTGGCAGCGCTGGCACTGCTCTTCCCCTCCGCCGTGCAGCGTCTGTTTCGCAGCCGTTGGCGCAAGCTCGCCGCTGTTGGCGCCGCACTGTTGGGCATCGCGGTGGCCTGCGTGTTGGTGATGTGCCTCCGGATGGATCTCGCCACCGAAAACCACCCTGCAGAAGAACAGGAAGTGACCGTACTGGTGCTGGGCTGTCAGGTGGCAGGTGATCGACCCAGCATCATGCTGCGCGGCCGCATTGAAGCCGCCTACAACTATCTCGCCGACCATCCGGAGACCGTGTGCATCGCCACCGGCGGTCAGGGTACCGGCGAGAATATCAGCGAGGCCGAATGCATCCGGCAGGAGCTGATCGCCATGGGCATTGATGCCCAGCGCATCTATATAGAGGATCGTTCGACGAATACCTTGCAGAACATCATCCTGTCCTCCATCATCATCGACGAACACAACCTGCCCACCACCGTGGCTCTGGCCTCAGACAACTTTCACCAGTTTCGCGCCGCATACTATGCCCGTCAATGGGGTCTGGAACCGCTGGCGCTGGGCTGCGAAAGTCCTTGGTATCTGGGAGCCGGTTACTGGGCCCGTGAGGTCCTGGCGCTGGTCAAAATATGGCTTTTAGGCCTCTGGTAAGCAAAACACCGGAAAGCGTTGCTTTCCGGTGTTTCTTTCTTAGAATTTCAGCAACACACCCACCACAGCACTGGCCGCAATGAACACGATAGGGTGCAGTTTCTTGGTGGCCTTGACCCAACGGGTCAACACCAGCAGCACCACCGCCAGCGCCACACCTTTCCAGTCAATGGCCGTCAGCAGATCGGCAACCGTTGCCACCGTCCCCACCACAAAGGTAGACAGCACCACCGTAATACCTGCCGAGGCCACCATGGCGGTGGAGGCAGGACGCAGGCCGTAGAAGGCCGCGTTCACATACTTGCTGTTGCGGAAGCTCTTGAGGAAGGCCGCCACAATCATGATTACGGTAATAGACGGTGCCACAAGACCCAACGAAGCCACGATGGCACCGGGCACACCGGCGCTGGTAAAGCCCACATAGGTGGCCATGTTCACACCGATAGGGCCGGGGGTAGACTCAGATACCGCCAGCATGTCGGCGATCTGGGCCGCCGTGAACCAACCGGTGCGCTCTGCCATATCATACAGGAACGGCAGCGTAGCCATACCGCCGCCCACGGCAAAAAGGCCGGTTTTGAAGAATTCCCAAAACAGCTGCAGCAGCATACTCATGCATTCTTACCTCCCAACACCTTGATAACGATACCTGCCAGTGCGGCAAACAGCACATACACCACCGGCGAGAGGTTCAGCAGCAGTGAAGCTGCCAGTACGCACAGGAAGATGCCCAGAGCCCACTTGTCCTTCACGGCGCTCTTCCACAGCTTCAAAACCGCGTTGAAAATCAGCACACACACGCACACGCGAATACCGCCAAAGGCATGCTGCACCCACGTCAGGTGGGAAAACGCCTCGATCACACCGGCCAACAGCGTAATGATGACGATGGAGGGGAACACCACACCCAGCGTTGTCACGATACCGCCCCAGAATCCCTTTTGCTTCTGACCGATGAAGGTAGCGGTGTTGACCGCGATAATGCCGGGCGTACACTGACCGATAGCGAAGTAGTCCGTCAGTTCCTCATCGGTGGCCCAGCCCTTGTTTTCCACCACTTCACGCTGCAAAATCGGCAGCATGGCGTAGCCGCCGCCAAAAGTCATCACGCCCACCTTGGCAAACGTAATAAACAGTTCCCATAGCTCACGCATTGTGATTCCTCCTCATACATATCCATACAGGCCGCGCACCGATACCTCGCCGGCACGAACCGTCTCTACGCGGCCATCTTCATAGCATACCGCCAAACCGTAATCCCGTTCCACTTCCAGTGCCCGGGCAGCCTTCTGTCCCTGCGGCGTGATCACGCGCACGTTCCGTCCCACTGTCAGACAGCGGCTGCGGTACTCCTCCAGCCACAGTTCCGGCCGGTCCATAACGCAGCAGCGCAACTCATCCAACTGCTCTATCAGCGCAGCCGCTAACGCAGCGCGGCTCACCGTCTGCTCTGCGACCATTTCCAGCGAAGCGGCGATCTCTGCCACGTCACCGGCAAAGTCCTCCGCGCGGTGTGTCACATTGATGCCGATCCCCAGCACAAGGGCCGTGTCCCTGCCCTGCAGCACGCTTTCCGTGAGGATGCCGCCGATTTTTTTGCCGCTCAGCACCAAATCATTGGGCCATTTGATCTGCGCCTGCAGCCCACTGACACGCGCAATGGCGCGGCAAGAGGCCACAGCACCCAGCGCCGGCAGCACCATCCACGATTCCGGCAGTGTCTGCGGCCGCCAAAGTACAGAGAGATACAACCCGTGTCCTCCCACCGACTGAAAACTACGCCCCAGACGACCGCGACCGGCTGTCTGTCCGTCGGCAATGATGACCGTTCCGTCAGATGCTCCCTCAAGCGCTATCCGCTTGCAGATCAGGTTTGTGGAGTCTACCATGTCAAAAACGTGCCAGCTTTCCCGCGGCTGTGATAAATATGCCGCAATTTCGCTGCGGTATGATGCCATACGACTCCTCCTCTCTGCATTTCCACTGGTACTTTACCACAAACTCTCCACCTTGTAAACTGCCACAGCACAACTGGGCAACCAGCAGGCACTCTCCGCCCCGTTGGCCTTGGTTCATCGGAAAATTTTTATGGATTCTCAACTTTTCCCCTCTTGTATTTTTCTTTCCACCCATTTATAATATGGGAAAACACGCGGAGGTGAAGGTCATGTTGGTTTCTCTGTCCCACAAAGCAGCTTCTTTTGATCTTCCTTCTATCGGTATCACTATTTTTGTTTCTTAACCGGCCTTTTTGCCGGTTTATTTTTTTGTTTTTTTATAAAAGCATATAACAAATAAAGAAAGAGAGGCAATCACATGAAACACAACCTCGGCCAAGAGGCCATCTACGACGCCAGAACACTGGGTAAGCCCCGTATGCTGATTCTGGGTCTGCAGCATCTGTTCGCCATGTTCGGTGCCACCGTTCTGGTCCCCATTCTGGTGTCCGGCTACGGTCTGCCCCTGTCCATCCAGACCACTCTGCTGATGGCCGGTCTCGGCACCCTGATTTTCCACCTCTGCACGAAGTTCAAGGTTCCTGCCTTCTTGGGCTCCTCCTTCGCTTTCCTGGGCGGCTTTGAAGCTGTTGCCCATCTGGACAGCGGCATGTACGCCAACATGACCGGCGAGGAAAAGCTGCCCTATGCACTGGGCGGTATCGTGGTGGCCGGCGCTCTGTATCTGGTGCTGGCTCTCCTCTTTAAGCTGGTTGGCGCCAGAAAGGTCATGCGCTTCTTCCCCCCCATCGTCACCGGCCCCATCATCATCCTCATCGGTCTGAACCTGTCCGGTACCGCCGTTGCCAATGCCGCCACCAACTGGGGTCTGGCTCTGGTGGCCATCGCCATCATCGTGGTTGCCAACCTCTTCGGTAAGGGCATGATCAAGATCATCCCCATCCTGCTGGGCGTTGTGGGCGCTTACATCGTGGCCCTCATCTTCAATCAGGTGGACTTCACCGCCGTCAACGAGGCTCAGATCGTCGGCCTGCAGAAGATCGTCTTTGCCAAGTTCGACATCACCTCCATCCTCATCATGGCTCCCATCGCCATCGCCGCTATGATGGAGCACATCGGCGATATCTCCGCCATCTCCTCCACCACCGGCAAAAACTTCATCGAAGATCCCGGTCTGCACCGCACCCTGCTGGGTGACGGTCTGGCCACCTCCTTCTCCGCCTTGTTCGGCGGCCCTGCCAACACCACCTACGGCGAAAATACCGGCGTTCTGGCTCTGAGCAAGGTGTACGATCCTCGTGTCATCCGTCTGGCCGCCTACTTCGCCATCATCCTGAGCTTCTCCCCCAAGTTTGACGCTCTGGTCAACTCCATCCCCACCGCCGTTGTCGGCGGCGTCAGCTTCATCCTCTACGGTATGATCTCCGCCGTCGGTGTGCGCAACATCGTGGAAAACCGCGTAGACCTCAGCAAGTCCCGCAACCTGATCATTGCCGCAGTCATCTTCGTCTCCGGTCTGGGCTTCACCTCCATCGGCGGTCTGAGCTTCACCATCGGCAACGCCACCATCACTCTGTCCGGTCTGGCCATTGCCGCCATCGCCGGCGTGGTCCTCAACGCTATCCTGCCCGGCAACGATTACGAGTTCGGCGCCAATGTAGAAGGCGACAAGTCTGCCGACCTGGGTTCCTATTGATCCCTCTATGACAAAATAAAAAAGAAACCGGATCAGCCGATCCGGTTTCTTTTTTTGCACTTTATTCGTTAGATGCTTTTGTTTTCTTGGCAGGCGCCTTTTTAGCGGGCTTTTCCACCACGGGCTGCTCCGCACGGCCATACAGCACGCACAGATCCATCAGCTTCTTGGCCAGCTTCTCGCTTGCCTCGCCTTCCAGCATACGCCACTGCCAGTTGCCACTGGCGATGCCGGGGGTGTTCATACGGTGGCCCTTGCCAAGGTCCAGATAGTCCTGCATCTGAGCCACAAACAGGCAAGCCACGCTGCTCATGCCGCCACGGACGATGCCCCAGTTGAAGCCCTCTTTCTTATTCAGACCCAGATAATCCCGGGCAAACTGCAGATCCGCCTTCTTGGCCACCTCGTCATGCCACTCTTTCAGCGGCGTATTGTCGTGGGTACCGGTATAGCAGATGCAGTTTTCAATGTAGTTATGGGGCAAATACGCCGTGGACTCCCGGGAATCAAAAGCAAACACCAGCACCTTCATGCCGGGCCAACGGGAGTCTTTCAGCAGCTGCGCCACTTCGGGGGTAGGATAGCCCAGATCCTCGGCGATGAACTCCAGCTCCGGGAACCAGCCGGAAATAGCGCTGACAAAATGCATGCCGGGACCCTTGACCCACTTACCGTTCTTAGCAGTCGTTTCACCGTAAGGCACGGACCAGAAGCTTTCCAAGCCGCGGAAATGGTCAATGCGAATCACATCAAACAGCTTTCCTGCGCCGTCAATGCGGCGGATCCACCAGCCATAGCCATCCTTAGTCATGGCATCCCAGCGGTAGAGAGGGTTGCCCCACAGCTGGCCATCCTCACTGAAATAGTCGGGCGGCACGCCGGACACCTCGGTGGGCACGTTGCGGCTGTCCAGCTGGAACCACTCAGGCTCAGCCCATACGTCGGCGCTGTCCAGCGCCACGTAGATCGGCAGGTCACCGATGATCTTGATATCCAGCGAGTGAATATACGCTTTCAGCTTTTCCCACTGTTTGAAAAACAGGAACTGCAGATAGGTGTAAAATTCCACATCCTCACGCAGCTTCTCGCTATATTCCTCCAGCGCTTCTCTCGTACGCAGGCGGATTGCCTCGTCTTCCCACTCTGTCCATGCCTTCATGCCGAAATGGCGCTTGCAGGCCATGAACAAAGCATAATTGGGCAGCCAGCGCTTATTCTCCTCCATAAACGCTGCGATCTCGGCGGCATCGCGCTTCCAGCCGCGGGCCTTGGCCAACGCCAGCACGTCGAAACGGCTTTCGTAGATTTTGCCGTAGTCCACGTAGCGGGGCTCTGTGCCCCAGTTACGGCTATCCACTTCCTCCTGATTCAAAAGGCCGTCAGCGATCAGCATATCCAGATCGATAAAGTAGGGATTGCCGGCATAGGTAGAAAAGCTCTGGTAGGGAGAATCACCGTGGCTGGTAGGTCCCATAGGGAGCAGCTGCCAGTATTTCTGACCGGCTGCATGGAGGAAATCGGCAAAGTCGTACGCGGCCTTACCCATGGTGCCAATGCCGTAGGGGGACGGCAGGGAGGAAATGGGCATCAGAATGCCGCTGCTTCTTTTCATAGTCATATCGTTATATCTCTCATTCACAAAGGGTTGATAGGGATGCCGGGGGACGCTCTGCGTCCCCCGGGAAACAGATTTGATCAGCCCTTCACTGCGCCGGCAGCCACACCCTTGATGATGTGCTTCTGGCAGATCAGGTAGAAAATGATGACGGGGATAATGCTCAACAGGATCAGCGCCATGGTAGCACCCAGATCCACAGTGCCGTAGCTACCCTTGAGGTACTGGATATGGATCGGAATGGTCATATACTTCGTGCGGTCGAGTCCCAGATAAGGCAGCAGGTAGTCGTTCCACACCCACATGATCTCCAGAATACCAACGGAAATCATGGTAGGCTTGAGCATAGGCACCACCACGTTGAAGAATGTGCGCATGGGGCCGCAGCCGTCAATCACAGCTGCTTCCTCAATACTCAGAGGGATGGACTTGACGAAACCCACGAACATGAACACAGCAAGACCTGCACCAAAGCCCAGATAAATGACAGGGATCGTCCAGGGAGTGTCGAAACCCAGTCTGTCTGCCGTCTTGGACAGAGTGAACATCACCATCTGGAAGGGCACCACCATGGAAAACACGCACAGGAAGTAGATGGCGCGGCAGAAGCTGCTGTCCACACGGGAGATATACCAGGCAGCCATGGAGGTAAACAGGAGGATCAAAGCCGCAGAGAGAACGGTAATGACCACGCTGTAAAAGACGCTCTTCCAGAACGTACCGCCCAGCGTCATACCGGTGATAAAGTTCTGCCAACCCACGAAGGTCTCGGCGTTGGGCAGGGCAAACGTGTCGGTCTTGACGAAAGTGTTGGCCTTGAAGGAGTTGATGGCCACAGCCACCACAGGCAGCACATAGATCACGGAGATCACGGAGAAAATGGCAGTCAGCAGAATGCTGTTCAACTTCTTACTCTTCTTCATTACTGCTGCACCTCCTTCTTACGGGTAAAGCTCAACTGCAGCAAGCCCAGACCTGCCACCAGAATAAAGAACAACACAGCCTTGGCCTGTGCTGTACCGCGGGCGGCGGCACCCTGACCGTAGAACGTATCATAGATGTTCAGCGCCAGCATCTCAGTGGTGTGGACGGTGCTGCCATCGGGGTTGATGATATAAGGCAGACCGCCGGTCAGCGCCAGATTCTGGTCAAACAGCTTAAAGCCGTTGGTCAGAGACAAGAACATGCAGATGGTGATGGGCGGCATCACATTGGGAATCGTCACGCGGAACAGCGTCTGCCACTTGGTAGCACCGTCAATACGGGCGGCCTCCAGCATGTCCTCAGGCACCGCCTGCAAGCCCGCAATGTAAATGATCATCATATAGCCGATCTGCTGCCAGCACATCAGGACAATCAGACCCCAGAAGCCCCAGGTACTGCTCAGAACGATGGACGTGCCGTACTTGCCCAGAATGCCGTCAAAGATCATGGACCAGATGTAGCCCAGGACGATACCGCCAATGAGGTTGGGCATAAAGAACACCGTGCGGAACAGACTGCTGCCTTTGATCTTCAGAGTCAGGGCATAGGCCACCGTGAAAGCCAGCACGTTGATGAGCACCAGAGATACGATGGCATACAGAGCGGTGTACCAGAAAGAGTGCAGGAACGTGGGGTCCTGCAGGGCCTTGAGATAGTTGGTAAGACCGATGAACTTGGCATCGGAGGTAGTGCGGAACTGGCAGAAGGACAGGTAGATGCCATGGACAAAAGGCCACACAAATCCGATCGCAAACGACGCAACCATCGGCAGCAGGAAAACCGGGAACCAACGGCGGATGGGGCTGCTGATCAGACGACTGGTGACCGCAGAAGCGTCTTTTTGCTTTTTCATGCGGTGTCATCCTCTCTACTATGATTTGTTTTGCTTGTTATCGTGCGCGGTTTTGGCCTCATGCAGCCAAAATTTACCACGGTGTGGAAAATGCGGCCATGGGACGGGCGCAAAGCGCCCGTCCCATTTGCCGGATCAATCAGATACGATTCAAAAATCGCCCGTACAATTAGCCGTTGACGGCCTTGTACTGAGTGGCCCAACCAGCAACGAAAGCAGCCTCGACCTTGGCCCAGGTGTCATTGGAGGGGTTGGCGTTATACTCGTTCAGAGCGGAGACGGCAGCAGCGCGGTAAGCATCCACGTTGGGCTGGAAGTTGGTGACCCAAGGCATGGTGTAGCAACCGCTGTTGGCGTACTCGTTGGCGTCAGCCAGGAAGGGGTTGGTGGAAGCAGCAGCCTGCTTGTAAGGCATAACGCCGAAGGTAGCAACGGCCTTGGCGGAAGCCTCAGCGTCGGTCACCAGCCAGGTCAGGAAGTCCATGGTGGCCTTCTGATCAGCCTCGGAAGCCTTGGCGTTGATGGCCCAGCAGTTCTCGGTACCGCAGTTCAGACCGGCCTTCTCTTCACCGGCAACACCGCAGTAGTAGGGGATCATGGAAACGTTCTTCAGGCCAGCAGCCTCGATGGCGGGCCATTCCCAGTTACCGTTGACGAAGAAAGCAGCCTCGCCGCGGATGAACTCACCCTCGGCATCCAGACCACCGGCAGCCAGAGCGCTGCGGTCCACAGTGGCATTGGTGACCATCAGGTCAAACAGCTGACGGAAGTTGCTCATGTAGGTACCCTTGATCTCAGCGGGGCACTTGGTCCAGTCAGCGGGAGCATCCACGGACTCATAGTAGTAGTCCAGGTTGATCAGGTGACCGGTGAAACGCCAGGAGGAACCGCCGTCCATACCGGCAGAGGTGAAAGCGGAGAAGCCCAGGGTGTCCTTGTTGGCAGTGATCTTCTCAGCAACTTCCTTCAGGGTGGCGAAATCCTTGATGTAGTCAGCAGCGAAGCCGGCCTTCTCGACCAGATCGTTGTTGACGATGATGCCGTAGCACTCATAGCAGTAGCCGATGGAGCACAGCTTGCCGTTCTCGTCATAGACGTTGTAGGCATCGGTGTTCAGCTCGTTGGCGATGGGGGTGCCCTTCAGGTCCAGGCAGTAGTCGGACCAATCCTTGGCAGCAGCGGCGTTACCCACGACGAAAATGGTGGGGGCCTCTTCCTTGTCCATCTCAGCGGTCAGGGTGGTGTTGTACTCGCCGGAAGCAGCGGTAACGACCTTGACGGGGATACCGGTCTCTGCGGTGTACATAGCGGCGATCTCCTGGAGAGCGTCGTTGGACTCGGGCTTGAAGTTCAGCCAGTACACGGAGGGCTCGTCCTTCTTGCCGCAGGAGATCAGGGACAGGGCCATGACCAGGGCAAGGATCATTGCAAGAAACTTCTTCATGATTTGTTTTGCTCCTTCTTAAAAATTGTTTTCTTATTTTCGCTCCTTTTGGGAGTTCCAATACATCAGATGCTGCACACGGATGCGCCGGGCCGATAGGTGGTGGGCAGCGTTTCCTGCCGGTTTTGGCCGACGCCTTCGATCAGTTCGCCCAGAATGCGGACGCTGCGCCTTCCCATTTCCTCCATGGGCTGGCACAGGGTGGCCAGCGGAGGATCGATGTACTCGCTGACCTCCAGACCGTCGATGGCGATGACGGAGCAGTCCTCCGGCACCTGCTTTCCCGATTCCCGTAAGGCGCGCATCGCACCCATGGCCATGTTGTCGGAAAGCGCAAAGAGGGCGGTAAAGTCACAGCCCTGCGCCAGTTTGGCGGCGGTGGCCTGATAGGCGTCGCGGATAAAGAAGGTTCCGGCGGAGATCACCAGTTCCTCATCCAGCGCAAGTCCGCAGTCGTTCAGGGCCTTCACATATCCCTGATAGCGCAGCTGGCTGATGGCGTGGTCATCGGTGGTGGAGATCAGCGCGGCAATGCGGCGGTGGCCTGCATCGTACAGCGTCTTTACCGCGCGGTAGGCCTCAGCCTCATCGGCGATAGACACAGAGGAATAGGCTTTCTCATCCAACGTTCCGTATTGGTTGGAATAAGAGCAGCAGACAAAAGGCACATTGATGGCCGCCAGTTCGTCAGGACTGTAATCGCTGCGCCCACCCAGAAAGATGATGCCGCGCAGTCTCTTATCCCGTTCCATCATGGCACCGCACTTGACCTCATCTTCGCTGATACCGATCTGCTGCATGACCATGGTTCCGCCGGCGGCGGTGATCTCCTCTTCAATGGCCCGGATGATGTGGGTGTAGAAGGGGTTGGAAACGCCGCGCACAATCAGACCGATGGCCTCAGACTTGGTTTTTACCAGATCCCGAGCGCTGTTGTTGGGGATATAGTTGCTGCTCTCAATCACAGCCAGCACCCGACGGCGGTTCTCTTCACTGACATCAGGCCGGTCGTTGAGTACACGGGATACCGTGCTGATACTCACGCCACACAGCCGCGCAATATCCTTAATTGTCATGCTGTGTCGCCCTCTGCCTTTCCTTGTTTCTTTTGGTCTAAACACGCCGAAAACCTTCCCGGAAACGTTTCCAGTGTTTTCAGAGGACATTTTATCAATTTTATCCCCCTCTGTCAACGGGCAAATATATTTTCTCCTTTTTTCACAGCTTTTCCTCCCTGTTTTGTACACTTTATATAGGCCCCCCAAACAAGGAAAGCAGAGAGAATCTCTCTGCTTTCCTATGTTCGTATCGTTTCTCACTTTTCCGCCAAAAATTTCTCCAGCGCCGACTCACCGATGACCCTGATCCCGGCATTCCGCAGCGCCTCAGCCGCCGTACCGTAGCCCACGCTCAGTGTGCCGGTAAACGTGCCGTCGTAGATTTCTCCGCTGCCGCAGGAAGGGCTTCGCTCCTTAAGAACCGCCACCGTGCAGCCCAGTTTCTGCGCCAGACGCACCGTCTCCTCCGCTCCGCGCAGATACTGCTCCGTCACATCGCCTCCGGCTTTGGTGACTACCCGTTTCTCTTTCCGTTCAGCCGGTGTACGGGGCGTCGGCAAGCCGCCCAGCTGCTCAGGACACACCGGCACCACCTGATGACACCGGCACAGTTCCTCCACCAGAGGATATACCTTGCTCTGCCCATCATAGCGACAAGCCGCGCCCAGCAGACAGGCACTCACCAAAACCTTCATACATACGCCTCCATTTCCCGGCCGTTCAGAGCCGCGTAAACCAGAGTTTCCCCCTCATAGCGCAGTTTCAAAGAGAAAAACGGTTCATCTTCTCGCAGCAGCCGCAGAAAAATCCGGTCTCCCTCCCATTGGGGCAGCGCCGCCAGATCATCCTTGCCGATCCACTCCAGCACACCCTCATCGCAGGTTTTCACCTCACCTGTCCAGCCGACAGCGGTAAAAAGGTGCATATATTCCGTCTCCCAGCGGTCGGACACAAACGTCACCAAACCGCGATAGCGGTAGTCGGTAAGCGTCAGACCCGTCTCCTCCTGCGCTTCTCGCAGCACACATTCCTCCGGACTCTCGCCCGGTTCAAATTTGCCGCCAATGCCGATCCACTTGTCGCGGTTGGCATCGTTCTCCTTTTTCACACGGTGGAGCATCAGATATTCCCCTCTGCCGTTTTCAATGTAACATAACGTGGATAAAATCATATCTCGTCCCTCATAAATACGATCTCATCGTAGCCGGTTTCCTCATCCTGCTCCACACTGCAACGCCAACCGTCCACCACGCCCAGCACCAGTTCGCAGGTGGTGTTGACGATACAGCCTTCCATCAAATGGCCGCCCACCGTGGAAAGATCCTCCTTTGAAAAAGACACATGGACGTGGCAGCGCTTACGGCTCACCGTACCGGTGGCCGACACAATTTCGCAGTCCTCGCCGATGTCACGCACCGTTACGCCGGTGGCATCCCTTACACGGGCTCGACTCACACAGCCCACAGCGCTGAGAATCACCGCCAATTCCAGTTGTTCCTCCTGCGCAATCCTTTGCAATTCCCTTAGCAGGTCTTCTCCCCGTCGCAGCCGTTTGCAGATCATCCTCATGGCCTTGCCCTCCCTTTTTGCATTTATTGTATCATACTCTTTGCATTCACGCCAGTATCGTGGTAAAATCAAAGAAAAATTGCAGGAGGATTCTATCATGGCAGAAATCAGACCCGGTAAATACCGCCACTTTAAGGGCAACGAGTATCGCGTGATCGGTATGGCGCGTCACAGCGAAACCATGGAAGAGATGGTGGTCTATCAGGCACTCTACGGCGAACAGGGTCTGTGGGTGCGGCCGGCCCATATGTGGTCCGAGCAGGTGGATCGCGACGGTTACAGCGGCCCCCGTTTTGCCTATATCGGCGAATAACATGGACTACACCCTCATCCGCTCAGGTCGCAAAACGCTGGCCATTGAGGTGACGCGAGACGGGCAAGTCGTAGTGCGCGCCCCACAGCGCTGTTCTAAAAGCCGCATTGATTCCTTTGTGGAAAGCCGCCAGAGTTGGATCGAAGCCGCCCTGCAACGCCAGCGCAGCCGTCTTGCCGCCCATCCCCCACTGTCCGAAGAAGAAATTTCCACTCTGCGTCAAAAAGCAAAGGCGTATATTCCGCCACGGGTAGCAGAGTGGGCCGCTCGCATGGGGCTGCGGCCAGCCTCGGTAAAGATCACTTCTGCCCGTACCCGATTTGGCAGCTGCAGCAGCCAAAATGCGCTGTGCTTTTCCCTCTACCTCATGCAATATCCACCCGAAGCCATTGATGCCGTGGTGGTTCACGAATTATGCCACATGCGCCAGCGCAACCACTCCCCTGCCTTTTACGCCGAGGTGGAACGCTGGATGCCGGACTATCGCACAAGGGAAAAGTTGCTGAAAAAATAAAAAAGGACGGCTTTCGCCGTCCTTTTTTTACTCCACCCACTTGCGCACCAAGCACAGCACCAACAGGTTCAGCGCCGTCAAACCCGCCGGATACAGCAACAGACGAAGCAGCACCAATGCCGTGGGCGGCGTGGTCAGTGTATAGACACCCGTGACATAGAACGCCACCAGAACCAGCAACACATATACCAAATACAGTGCCGCCGTCCGTTCCATCTTCAGTGCAAAGGGAATGCGCTCTGCTGCCAAAAGCGCCACACTCAGCACCACCGCCAATGCCAGCGCCGCCGGAAGTGCACTGATCACGGCCCACAGGTTGCGGCTCTCTATGGGTGCATGACGCATCACCACCGCCAGCATTGCGGCAAAAAACACCATGCCTGCAAAACTCAGCAATGCCCCCCACAGCAAAAGGCGCCCTTCCCTACGCCGCAGCTTTTCGCTCTCTCGCACAAAGGCCAGCGCCTCATCCACTGCAGCACCCTGCTGCTGCGGCGGCAATTCCTCACCGCGAATGATCTCCAGCACATCTACATCCAGCGCCTGGGCCAGCGGCTCAATGGTCTGGATATCCGGCAGCCCCACGCCCCGCTCCCAGCGGCTCACCGCCTTGTCGGTGACATGGAGCTGACTTGCCAGCTCCAGTTGAGTCAAACCTTTTTGCTTACGTAATGCGGCAATATGCTCGCCTACTTTTTTAGCGTCCATATCCAACGCCTCCTTCCGCCTTCAGCATAAAGGAAAGGGCGGCCTTTACGCAACCGATGCTGCGTTGAGCCGCCCTTTATCGTTCCGTTTTTGTTCTCAATCAAAACTTCACTTGGCGATACACGGTACCATCCATCTCGCAGAAGTCGGCACCTTCACCGTCCACCAGCAAATAGCCGCGGTGTCCCTCGTCTTTAGGCAGGGCCGGGGAGCCGGGGTTGAGATAGAGGAAGTCTTCATGTCTGGTACAGGCCGCCACGTGGGTGTGGCCGGTGATCAGTACGCCGCCCTTGGTCATGGCAGGCGGGTTGTCCTCACCCCACTGGTCGCCATGGGTCACAAACGCCATCTTTCCGCCCAGATCCAGCAGCAGATAGTCGGCCATCATCGGAAACGGCAGCAGCACCTGATCGATGCTGGCGTCACAGTTGCCCCGTACACCCACCGTCTTATTCCGCAGCGCACCCAGCAATTCCACACATCTCTGGGGATTGTGTCCCTCCGGCAGCGGATTACGGGGGCCGTGATAGAGAGTATCACCCAACAGAATCAGGCGATCGGCATTTTCACGCGCAAAGGCCTCCACCAATTTTTCACACCAATAGGCACTGCCGTGCAGGTCAGAGGCGATCATCCATTTCATATTCGGTTCCTCCTCGGTCTTTTTCTTAGCTGTATCATACCACATTTCCCTCTGCCGCGCCACCGCTTTTTGCGACAAAAAAGGAGGCTCATATGAGCCGCCTTTTATGTATGGAATTAACTTACCACTCCAGATTCAGGCCGGTCTCCTTATTGAAGACGTGAGCCACGTTGCCGTCGAAGGTCATGTTGACTTCGCTGCCCATGGGGAAGTTGGTAGCAGCACCCAGGGTGGGAACGATCACGATGACGTCCTTATCACCGGCGGTGATGTGCAGGTGGATGGAGGAGCCCATCATCTCGGACACGTCGACCTTACCCTTGATGCCGTCTTCGCACAGAACGATATGCTCGGGACGAACGCCCAGAACCACTTCCTGCTCGGCGATATCCTTGGCAGCCAGACGGGCCTGCTTCTCTTCGCTCAGCTCAACGCAGATGCCGCCGCACTCAACAGCATACTTGCCATCCTTCTTGATCAGCTTGCCATCGAACAGGTTCATACGGGGCATGCCGATAAAGCCGGCGACGAACAGGTTGGAGGGATGATCGAACACTTCCTGAGGAGTACCGATCTGCTGAATGAAGCCGTCCTTCATGATGACGATACGATCGCCCAGGGTCATAGCCTCGGTCTGGTCGTGGGTAACGTAGATGAAGGTGGTGTTGATACGCTCGCGCAGCTTGATGATCTCAGCGCGCATCTGGTTACGCAGCTTGGCGTCCAGGTTGGACAGAGGTTCGTCCATCAGCATGACCTGGGGGTCACGGACGATAGCGCGGCCGATGGCAACACGCTGACGCTGA
>JAZKYM010000017.1:0-23723 GCA_045612165.1 Vescimonas sp. | reverse complement strand
CCCAGCAGCAGGCTCTTGGGGTTGGCGATCAGGGGACCGAAGTCGGTCATAGCGCCCACGCCCATGAAGATGAGGCAGGGATAGATACCCAGCTTCACGCCCAGATACAGCACGTCGACAAGGCCGACGGAAATACTCTGGCCTACGGCGACGCTGGCCAGCACATCCTCAGCCACGCCGGCCGCAGCCATTTCGGACAGGAACTCAGCGGTGACAGGGTTGCCGCCGAACAGATCCCAGTGGATATGACCGCCGGCGAACAGGATCTCGTGGAACATGTTGGCACCGGGCAGGTTGGTGATCAGCATACCAAAAGCAATGGGCACCAGCAGCAGGGGTTCAAACTTCTTCACGATGCCCAGAAACAGCAGGAAGCAGGCAATGACAATCATCACCAGACACTTCCAGTTTGCTCCTTCAAAGAAAAGGGAAAAACCTGTGCTGTTGATAAAGTTCAGAATAGCTTCCATACGGAGGTCCTCCGTTTACTGGATGACGCACAGAAGTGCGCCGGACTCCACGGCACTGCCCTTGCTGGTATTGACAGAAGCGATCACACCGTCGCAGGGGGACATGATCTCGTTCTCCATCTTCATGGCTTCCAGGATCAGCAGGACCTGGCCACGCTTGACGGTGTCGCCGGCGGCAACGTTCACTGCCAGAATATTACCGGGCATAGGGGCGCAGACCTTCTCGCCGTTGGCAGGAGCAGCAGCCACAGGAGCGGCGGGTGCAGCGGGAGCCGGAGCGGCGGCGGGAGCAGCCACAGGAGCGGCAGCAGCGCCGGTGATCTCTTCCAGTTCTACTTCGTAAACGGTGCCGTTAACGTTAACTCTGTACTTTTTCATGATAATACTTCCTCCTGTGATTACACTTTTTTGATAGAAACAATGCGAATAGCGGAAACATCGGTGCCCATATCTTCAGCGATAGCGGCAGCGATGACGGCCATCAGTTCTGCTTTGTTGCCGGCGCTGACCTGAGGGGCAGCGGGGACCGCGGGGGCGGTGGGAACTGCGGCGGGGGTAATAGCTGTTTCAATATGACCCAGCTTGCGGCAAATTGCGCTCATGCCGATGACAAGGACCACGATGCAGACCAGGCCTACAAACACGGTGCCCATGCCCATCAGGCAGACGAACAGGTTGGAATAATCCATAGAATCCAATCCCTCCCATTGTGATATGATGTTATTGTACCAAACGTTTGGTAAGATTACAATCTGATTTTGCGGACTTTGTTAAAATTGTAACTTTGCCGATAAACAGGCGCTTTCTGTTGGTGGTTTTTGCCTAACTGATAAAAAATAAAGAAAATATAGTTTTCGAACAGTAAAATCTATGATAAAATACTCTCGAGGTGAGAAAATATGCGTTATTCCCGGACGAAAAAGGGCATATTTCTGGCGCGTCCCAACCGATTTATCGCTCATGTAGAGTTGGAAGGGGAAGTGGTCATCTGCCACGTGAAGAACACGGGCCGCTGCAGAGAGCTGTTGGTACCGGGTGCAGAAGTGTGGCTGGAGAAGGGACAGAGCCCGGGGCGCAAGACGGACTGGGATCTCATCGCCGTGCGCAAGGGAGAGCGGCTCATCAACATGGATGCCCAGGCGCCCAACAAGGTCTTTGCCGAATATACCGGGCGCTTTGTCGACGGGCTTATCGCTGTGAAACCGGAGTTTACTTACGGAGAATCCCGCCTGGATTTCTGTCTGGAAACGGCGGAAGGGCTGCACATGGTGGAAGTCAAAGGAGTCACACTGGAAGAGAACGGACATACCCGGTTTCCCGATGCCCCTACGGAGCGCGGCATCAAGCACCTGCGTGAGTTGATGCGTGCCGTGGCGGAGGGCCACCGCGCCAGCGCCGTATTTATCATTCAAATGGAGGATGTGACCGACTTCGCCCCCAATGATGTGACCCACCCCGCTTTCGGTGCGGCGCTGCGGGAAGCGGCGGGTGCCGGTGTAGAGGTGGCGGCGTTCAAATGCCGTGTGACGCCCGATTCGCTGGAGATCATCGGCCGGATTCCGGTAGTGCTATAGTTTATCCCGAACCATAAAAAAAGACACGGTGCAAACCGTGTCTTTTTTTCATTCTGCCATACAGCGGATCAGATGCTCTGTGATGCGCCCTGTCAGACCCCACAGCGGGTGGGGGAGACCTTCGTAGACGGGTACCTCCATGCGGCCGGCGCTCCAGCGGTATCCGGGCGGTGTTTGAACCAGTTCGTAGGGGAAATCGTCGGCCACCATGGGCTTGAGCTCATAGGTGTAGACCTTCGGCGGATGGGCGCGCAGCCAGGAGAGCGGTACGAGGAACGTCTCCTGCACTTCGCCGCGGCTGTATTGCATCGTGTTCAGTGCGGCGCTGTCCAGTTTGGCCAGCACCGGATGCATCAACCCGTCGCTGCGAAGGTACAGGAAGTCCAACTTGCCCAGTATCTCGATGTGTTCCGGCCCGATGCCCAGTTCTTCCTGTGTCTCCCGCAGGGCGCACTGCACCGCATCCTCACCGGCATCCATCTTGCCGCCCGGGAAACAGACCTCGGCTGCGTGATGGCGCAGTGTTCCGGAGCGCACCTCATATAATAGGCTCAGACCTTCCGGGCCTTCCACCAGCGGCACCAGAACAGCGTACTCGCTGCGGCAGTCCTGCAGGGTGGGCGTATGGTCTTGGAACTTGTTGCGGAAGCGGGAAATTTCCATGGTAAACACCTCTCTTGCCTGCAGTATACCACACTTTTTCTCCGCTGCATAGAAAAATCCCCCGTCATATGACGGGGGGTCTGCATTTGTTTAGCAGCAGCTGCCACAGCCGCAGCCACTGTTCTGCACGGCGCCGCAGCCATTGCCGCAGCTGTTACCGTTGCCGCAGAAGAACAGCAGAATGATGATAGCGATGATGATCCAGCAGCAGTTGCCGCCGCCCCAGGAATTCTGATTACACATAGCGCAACCTCCTATGAAATCCGGAGCCCTGTCAGGCTCTCATTCCATGGTATGCGCGCCGTGCAAAAGGGTGCATCAAACGCGGGAAATGCGGTAACTCAGCGTCAGCAGCGTGTCCACAAAGTGGACGTTCTCAAAGAACACGCCGGGAACCTGGGTGTTCAGCTCCACATTGGTGAAGTTCCAGAATCCGCGGATACCCAGATCAATGAGGCGGTCAGCCAGAGGCTGTGCCACGCTCTGGGGGACGGTCAGCACAGCCACATCGGGGCGGTACTGCGCCACATACGCGTCCAGCTCATCCATAGAGCGGATGGAAATGTTACGGATGGTGGTGCCGATCATAGCGTCGGAAACATCGAAAGCCGAATCGATTTGGAAACCGACTTTCTCGAAGTCAAAGTTCTGCAGCAGGGCGTGACCGAGATGGCCGGCGCCGATGACAATGATCCGGTGACCGTTGTCAATGCCCAGAATGTGCCCGATCTCAGCTCGGAGCTCCGCCACGTTGTAACCGTAACCCTGCTGGCCGAATTCGCCGAAGCAGCTCAGGTCCTGGCGGATCTGGGATGCGGTAATGTCCATACGGCTGCCCAGGGAGTTGGAAGAAATACGGACGACGCCCTTGTTGTGCAGGTCGTCCAGATAGCGGTAATAGCGGGGGAGACGATGGATGACAGCATCAGAGATCTTCTGCTTTTTCATAAGTCATAAACCGTCCTTTGTCGAAATTTCGAGGAGTGACGTGCGAATGGATTACCAATAGTGCGCGGAGACTCTTCTGAAGACTATTATACCTCACAAGAATCAACTTGTCAAATTTTTTAACAATCTTTTCGGGAAAATTTCCCTTTACTTTGACAAAGCGAGTTGATATAATGTGCAAGTACGCAATTTCAAAAGTGCACATGCGCCCGTAGCTCAGTTGGATAGAGTGTCAGACTCCGACTCTGAAGGTCGCTGGTTCGAATCCAGTCGGGCGTACCAAAAGAAAGCACCCCAACGGGGTGCTTTCTTTTGGTTATCCGGAAGAGCAACGAGAACCGGCGACCTTCAGGTGCGAAGCACGTCAAATCCGGACGGAGGCTGCCCGGACTCAGCGATACCAGAGGTCTGTCCAGGGCAGCGGTGATGACCAGCAGTGTGCCGGATGTGCCGCTTGATGGAGCGTTGATAAACGCATTCCTTTATGGTACAATCAGCTCACAAGGAGGCGATGTTCAATGGTCTGTGAAAACTTCAAGCATATTGACCCAGATGAATTTCATGGCAGAGAAATTACCCTTCACGACTGCGTTGCAAAGCATATCTCTTTTGAAAATCATGCGCTTCGGTTTTTCTTGCCTGACGGTATTTGGATAACGCCTCACCACGAAGAGAATTCTTGCGGCGCGACAGTGCGTAGCGGCGCTGCTGAAGTTATTTTTTCAACAAAAGATATAGATGAGATAACGGTGCGTGTGTTTTCGGAACGCACATGCTGCCGGCGGAGAAAAGCCCGCGTGAAAGACTGGCATATGGAGCAACTCATCGCGGCAGTCAACAGTGGGAAATGCACATGGCAGTTTATTGCACAATATAGAAATCATGATGAGCAAATGTGGCACTGTGCAATTCACTCCGAAAAAAAGCCTTATTATAGGGAATGTCAGCTGTACTTACCGGAAACGAGAGCAACTTTCTTTTGGAGCGATCTTCGGCCAGATCGAAAGTGGTGATTAGCGCTGCTTTTTAGTTCAATATGTGAGATACTCAAAAAAAGGAAGCACCCCAGCGGGGTGCTTTCTTTTGGTTTATGCCGGAACTATCAGACGGTCCCGGTCACTGTCAGCGTGCTGACGCCGGGGGTCACAGTCCATGTGCCATCGATGTTCTGCGTGTAGGTTGCAGCAGGAACGGTAACCTCGCCTGCCACGGTGGCAAATTGGCCGGTGATATCGTCGTAAGTGTAATTGACACCGGCTGTCCACACGCTGCCATTGAAGGTGACGCTGATGGGGGCGAGGATCGGATCGAACGTATCGGTGATGACAATACTGTCCGTAGCCACAGCGGCGGTGTTGCCGGTATTTTCAATGATAAACGTATAGGTGAGCTGTCCGTTCTCCGTAACGATGGTGGGGGAGAGAGCCTTACTGATGGTCAGCAGTGCCTGCTCGCTGACGGTGATGGTCTCTGTTGCGGAAACAGAGGAGGAAATGCCGCCGCCAAATGCAGTGGCGGTATTGGTGATGGTGGAGCCGACGGTCAGCGGTGCATAGTTGTTCACATCGGCCTCGTAGATTAGCAGGGCGTTTCCGCCTGCAGGGATGTTCAGCCCCGTTACAGACAGGGGAGGACCGGCAGTAACTGCCGGAGCAGGCTGCAGCGTGCCGTTCACATAGTAGGCGACAGAGCCGGCTACATACGTCAGAGGATGCAGCGTCGCGGCGTCAAACAGGTATCCGCCCAGATCGTCCGTGACGGTAAGACCGCTCAGAGCGGTGGGGCCGGTATTGCGCAGTGCGATCACGTAGGTGACGGTATCGCCGGCGGTATACTGGTCCAGAATCGCCGTTTTCGTAATACCCAATACTTCCAGAAGCTCGCCGGTCACCGTGTTGGATTCCACAGAGACGCCGTTATAAAAAAGGGTTGCTTTGTTGGTAAACGTTGCCACTTAAAAACCTCCATAACGAAAGGATTGAGGAAAGTTCCTCACTTCAGTATATGTGGGGCAGATACCGCGTGCCGGAGATTTTGCGGCGGATACTATGCCGGGGGGCATGAAACTTTTTTCTTTGCTCGTAAAAAGAAAAAGTTTCCTTTACAATATCGGGTTTATAGGGTTTAATGATATCAGAAAGAGAGGGGGGGAGTACTTGAACGGTTTGCTGTGGCTTGTTGTTACGCTGGCAGTTGCCTCTGTGAGCGGCTTTGTATTCTACCGCCTCAAATTCCCCGCCGGAGCCATGGTGGGCGCGTTGATCGGCGTCGGTGCGTTAAATATTCTGACCGGATGCGCCTTTATGCCGGCATCGGTCAAGATCCTCACTAAGACGGTGGCCGGTCTCTTTGTCGGTATGAGCATGACCATGGAGATGGTGCGCAATATGAAGCGGCTTTTCCGTCCGGTGCTCGTACTGGTCAGTGTGATTTTCACCCTGTGCATAGGTGCCGGATTTCTGCTGTATCGCTTGGGCACGCTGGACGCCGTAACGGCGCTTTTCTGTGTGGCCCCCGGCGGCATGACGGATATGACACTTATGACCATGGACATGGGTGGCGATGCGGCGGTGGTGGCTGTGCTGCAGGTGCTGCGCCTTTTGTCGGTGTACAGTATTTCCATGCCGATGGCCCGTTTTCTGGGGAAGCGGCTGGGCGGCGCCGGAACCTCTGCGGAGAAGGCATCTGCCGCGTCCGGGCAGAGAACGGCTGAGCAGAAGAAGCAGGGGATTTTGCTGGCTGCCGTAGTTGCCTGCGTTGGCGGCGCGGTGGGCCTCGGCCTGTCTGAAATTCTGGATTTCTCTGTTTTGATTCTGATTTGCTCCATGGTAGCTTCGGCTGCCGTTAACATTAAAACGGGCAAGCTCTATATGCCCAAGTCGGTGCGCCGTGTGACGCAAATCCTCAGCGGTGCGCTGATCGGCACCAGCGTGACGTATGATTCATTGACCAAACTGAAAACAGTGCTTGTGCCGGCGGTGCTTTTGTGCTGCGGTTTTGTATTGATCAATCTGGTGCTGGCTCTGCTGCTGCGGAAATTTTGTAAGATGGATATGGCAACGGCTGTGCTGTCCTCGGCTGCCGGCGGTGCCACGGAGGCGGCACTGGTTGCCACGGATCTGGATGCTGACCCATCGGTGGTATCCGTACTGCAAATCAGCCGCATGGTGTTCACAACGGCGTTCTATCCCCTGCTGGTACAGGTTGTGTATCAGTTGATTGGTACTTGATAAGATGGCAAGTGAATTCCCTTGCCGGACTTTGCAAATATTTATTTTTTTTGAAGTTTTTAGGAGGCTTGCGATGCAGCAGACATATCGTTTTTCCGCCCCCGGACGCACGGAACTGGGCGGCAACCATACCGACCATCAGCGCGGCTGTGTGCTGGCAGCGGCAGTGGATCTGGAGACGACGGCAGAGGTAGTGCTGAACGGCACCAATTGTATCCGTGTGTTTTCTGAAGGCTATGCGCCTGTGGAAGTGGAGCTGGATGCTTTGCAGGTCCATTCCGGGGAGGAGAATACCACGGCGGCATTGGTACGCGGCGTGGCGGCTGCCTTTGCCCAGTGCGGTGCGCAGCTGCGCGGATTTGACGCACACGTCAAGTCTACGGTTTTGCCCGGCAGCGGCCTGAGCTCTTCGGCGGCCTTTGAAGTGCTGATGGGCACGATCCTCAACGAACTCTTTTTCGATAAATCTTTGGCACCGGCGGAGATTGCCCGTATCGGCCAGTATGCGGAAAATGTCTATTTTGGCAAGCCCTGCGGTCTGATGGACCAAATGGCCTCGGCAGTGGGTGGCATGGTGTTTATTGATTTTGAGTACTCCGGCTGTTCTGTCGTGGAGCGCATTGATTTCGACATGACGGCGGCCGGCTATGCACTGTGCATTATTGACACCGGTGCCGATCACGCAGATCTCACGGAGGAGTATACGGCGATCCCCGGGGAAATGGAAGAGATTTGCCGGTGTTTTGGAAAGAGCGTTTTGCGTGAGATTGATCGGGCTGTGTTTTTTGCAGCATTGCCGCAGCTGCGCGGAAAGGTGGCTGACCGTGCGATTCTGCGTGCCATCCATTTCTACAATGAGAACGACCGTGTGCAGCAGCAGGCCGAAGCGCTGCGGTGCGGTGATATGGATGCGTTTCTGGAGCTGGTCAAAGCTTCGGGGCGCAGTTCCTGGATGTATTTGCAGAACATCACACCCACCGGAGCGGTGCAGCAGCAGGCGGTGGCCTTTGCGCTGGCACTTTGTGAGGAACTGCTGGCCGGACGCGGTGCCTGTCGTGTCCATGGCGGCGGCTTTGCCGGTACGGTGCAGGCTTTTGTGCCGCTGGACCTGCTGGAGACGTTTTGCAGCGGTGTGGAGTCGGTGCTGGGAACAGGGAAGTGCCATGTGCTTTCTGTTCGCCACGCAGGCGGCATTCGGGTGGAATAAGAAAATGCCGGGCGATTCGCCCGGTATTTTGGCTTGTGAACGGAAGATTTTGATGTTATGATAGAGCCAAGAGCGAGGTGATGCTTCGTGAAGGGAAGCGGTATCAAAGATTTTACAAGTGGTAATATAACAAAACAGCTGTTGGTGTTTGCCTGGCCGCTGTTTCTCTCCAATCTGCTGCAGGTGGTATATAATCTGGTGGATATGGTGGTTGTGGGCAATGTGCTGGGTAAAACCGGTATCTCTGCCGTGTCGGTGGGCGGCGATTTGAGCCATCTGCTGACTTTTATCGCCATGGGCTATGCCAGTGCCGGACAGGTGCTGATCGCCCGTTACGTAGGCGCCAAGCAGACGGATCGGATCGGCCGTTTTGTGGGAACCATGAGTTCATTTTTGCTGGTGTGTGCCATCGTGGTCAGCGGTGTTGCGCTGAGTCTGCAGGACCGTTTGCTGCAGTGGATGAACACGCCGGAGTCGGCGTATGAGGGCGCTGCTGCCTACTCGACAATCTGTATGATCGGTCTGGTGTTTATTTACGGCTACAATGTGGTCAGCGCCATCCTGCGCGGCATGGGCGATTCCAAACACCCGTTTATTTTCATCAGCGTAGCTGCGATAACCAATCTGGTGCTGGACATCGTCTTTGTGGTGGGACTGCATATGGGTCCCGGCGGTGCGGCGCTGGCAACCGTTATCAGTCAGGGCGTCAGCTTCATCGCCTGCGTGGTGTTCCTGTATCGGAACCGTGAGAAGTTTGGCTTGACGACCACGCGCCGCGATTTCCTGCATTGGGACGGCGAAATGCTCGGTGCGCTGGTGAAGCTGGGTACACCCATGGCCATCAAGAGTGCCTCTATCCAGATCTCCAAGCTGTTTGTCAACTCCTGGATCAATTCCTATGGCGTGGAGGTATCTGCCTTTGCGGGCATTGCCAATAAGCTTGGCAGCATCATCAACCTGATTGCCAATGCGTTGAATACGGCCGGCTCCACGGTGGTGGGTCAGAATATTGCTGCCGGCAAGTTTGAACGTGTTAAAGAGACTATCGGTAGCCTTGCTAAGATCACTTTGAGTGTGGCTACGGCACTTTCGGTGCTGATTTGTCTGTTCCCCCAGGCGTTCTTCGGCCTATTTACAGACGATCAGGCGGTGCTGGCCTTGGTGAAAGGCTATTTGCCCATCGCGGTATTGTTGTTCTACGGCAGCGCCATGCGCTCGATTATGAACTCGCTGCTCAATGGTAGTGGTAACTACATGGTCAACTTTGCCACGGCTATTTTTGATGGAATCATCATGCGTATTGGTCTTGCAGTGCTCTTCGGTCTGGTGCTGGATATGCGGCATTTCGGATTCTGGCTGGGCGATGCCTTGGCCGGATTTACGCCGTTTTTCATTGGTTTGGTCTTTTATCTCAGCGGCAGTTGGAAAAAAGGAAAAGTGGAAACAAAAGATACATAAAGAAGAAAGCCGGATGCTCCATCCGGCCTTCTTCTTTTCTATTATGAACATGGCCGCTTGTTTCGCAGCAGAAAATCATGTAAAATGTGTTCATCGATTATAACATCAGGAGGTCATTCTCATGCCTGCAATTCCTGCTACAATTTGGCTGCTGTTTGCTGCGGCTATGGTCATCAGCTCTATCGGTTTCAAAAATTATGTCTGGTTCATTTCTCTTGGCTACGGTTTCTCCATCGCCGGTGAAGGCTTGCTGATGCTGATCCTGTTCCGCGAGAACCTGACCGTCGGCACCGTCGTATGCTGTGTACTGTTTATCCTTTACGGTCTGCGTCTGGGCGGTTATCTGGCCATCCGTGAGCTCAAGAGCAGCTCCTATAAGAAGAACATGACCGGCGAGATCAAGGACGGCAACACGGTGCCTTTTGGCGTGAAGATCGCCATTTGGGTTACCTGCGCTCTGCTGTATGCTACTCAGGTTTCCGCTGTGTTTTACCGCCTGTTCAATGAAAGCGGCACCAGCGCCTGGACTTGGATCGGTGCAGCTGTGATGCTCTTTGGCGTAAGCTTTGAGTCCGTTGCGGATATTCAGAAGAACGCTGCCAAGAAGATCAATCCCAAGCGCTTTGTGGACACCGGCCTCTATCGCATCGTGCGCTGCCCCAACTATCTGGGTGAGATGACCTTCTGGACCGGCGTACTTATCAGCGGCATCGGCTCTGTCAGTGGTATCGGTCAGTGGATCGTGGTGGCGATTGGTTATGTGGGCATCATTTTCGTGATGTTCTCCGGCGCTCGCCGTCTGGAACTGCGCCAGAACAAGAACTACGGCAATGATCCTGAGTATCAGAAGTATGTCAAGACCGTGCCCATTATGGTGCCCTTTATTCCTCTCTACAGTGTGGAGAAGTATAAGTGGCTGGTTGCCTAAAATGTACATAAAAAAGGCGTGCATCGAAAGATGCACGTCTTTTTTCGCTTATTTGGTTACAGAGGCATCCAGCTGCCGCTGCCGGTGGCCAGAAGCTTACCGCTCTGCGCGTCCTTCAGCTCGGCGCGCTGACGGATTAGGCTGCGGCCTGCCTTGACGATGTAGACCGTCATTTCCAGTTCCATGCCGTATTCCACACCGCGCAGGTAGGAGATGGTCATGTCGGTGGTGGTGGCTTCGTTTTCGCCGGCGGTGAAGTTGGCCACTACGCCGAACGCGGTGTCGAACATACCGGCGATAGCACCGCCGTGGATGCCGCCCTTTTCGTTGATCTGCCACTTGAGGGTGGGGAAGGAGTAGGTGACAGACTGCTGCTCATAATTGCAGCTCTTGAGGCTGCAGCGCATCATCTCGTCAAAACCGCCGTCACCGAGGTTGAGATAGTGGTGGGATTTTTCCTCCACCATGTTGATCCATGCTTGCTTTTTGTCCATAGGCCTAATCCTCCTGTTCAGCTTTCTTGCGTTAAGCATATCATACCGGCATAGCGATTGCAATCAACAAAGCAACCCCGGACAGCGCGTGTCCGGGGTTGCGATATGTTCGGATGATTACACTTCCTGCTTGGAGGCGCGCAGCACCACGTCGTGAGCGCCGCCTTCCACGATGGACACGCCGGACACCAGCGTCAGACGAGCCTTCTGCTGCAGCTCGGGAATGGTCAGAGCACCGCAGTTGCACATGGTGGAGCGGACCTTAGCCAGCGTGGTGGCCACGCCGTCGGCCAGATAACCGGCATAAGGGACATAGGAGTCAACGCCTTCTTCGAAGCTCAGCTTCTTGGCGCCGCCCATGTCGTAGCGCTGCCAGTTACGGGCGCGGCTGGAACCTTCGCCCCAGTACTCCTTCATGATGGTGCCGCCCACGTTGACCTTGATGGTGGGGCTCTCGTCGAAGCGGGCGAAGTAGCGGCCCAGCATCACGAAGTCGGCACCCATAGCCAGAGCCAGGGTGATGTGATGGTCGTGGACGATACCGCCGTCGGAGCAGACGGGAACATAGATGCCGGTCTCCTCGAAGTACTCGTCACGAGCCTTGCATACCTCAATCAGAGCGGTAGCCTGACCGCGGCCAATACCCTTGGTTTCGCGAGTGATGCAGATGGAGCCGCCGCCGATACCGACCTTGATGAAGTCGGCGCCGCAGTCAGCCAGGAAACGGAAGCCTTCGCGGTCCACCACGTTACCGGCGCCAACCTTGACGGACTCGCCGTAGTGTTCGCGGATCCACTCGATGGTCAGCTTCTGCCACTCGGAGAAGCCTTCGGAAGAGTCGATGCACAGCACGTCAGCACCGGCTTCCACCAGAGCAGGAACGCGCTCGGCGTAGTCACGGGTATTGATACCGGCACCCACTACATAGCGCTTGTCGCTGTCCAACAGCTCCAGAGGATTGCTCTTGTGGCTTTCATAGTCCTTGCGGAAGACGAAAGAAACCAGATGGCCTTCAGCGTCCACGATGGGCAGGGAGTTGAGCTTGTGATCCCAGATAATATCATTGGCCACCTTCAAAGTGGTGCCCTCGGGCGCGGTGATCAGCTTTTCCAGAGGAGTCATGAAAGAAGAGACCTTCTCGCTGGGATCCATGCGGCTGACGCGATAGTCACGGCCGGTAACGATACCCAGAAGCTTGCCGTGGGAGGTGCCGTCGTCGGTAACAGCCACGGTGGAGTGGCCGGTCATTTCCTTCAGCTCCAGAATGTCAGCCAGCGTCTTGTCGGGGGTGATGTTGGAGTTGCTCTCCACAAAGCCTGCCTTGTGACCCTTGACAGCGGCCACCATGGCGGCTTCGCTCTCGATGGTCTGGGAACCGTAGATAAAGCTCACGCCGCCTTCCTTGGCCAGCGCAATGGCCAGACGGGGACCGGAGACGGACTGCATAATGGCAGAGATCATGGGGATCTTCATGGTGATGGCGCTCTTTTCGCCCTTGCGATAGCGCACCAGAGGGGTTTCCAGAGAAACGGCGGCAGGAATGCACTCGGCGGAGGAGTAGCCGGGTACCAGCAGATACTCGTTGAAGGTATGGGAAGGTTCAGAGAAGAAATAAGCCATAATTACAACACCTCACACAAAGATTTGAAAAAAGGACATTCCGCGCACCGGATGAAAAGAAATGTCCGACGGTCATACTTATAGTATTTGAGTCAGTATACCACTTTGTTCGTCATAAGCCAACACCCAAAATGGCAGAATGTGCATAAAATTTTCGGCCGTTTTTTTGACAGTTTCCACCATAAATCCCGTAATATTATTTTTGCTGAACTCTGCTATCAAAACAGAGAATGATTTGGGAGGAAATTCCACATTGACGAAAAAAATGGTCAAAGATATAATAAAAATATCATGAGATACTATGCGGCTACTGGCGGAAGTGGATGGACCACAAGGGAACCGTATAGAGATTGTGCCGACCGCCTGGGCAGACTGTACCTCCCGAGGGTCGGTCTGTCTTTTTACTTTTTTTAGGAGGTTAACAGCATGAAAGTCGGAATCGTTATGGGCAGTGTCAGTGATCTGCCTGTTGTCGAGAAAGGAATTAAAGTGCTGCAGGAATTTGGTGTTCCTGTAGAGGTGCGTGTTCTGTCTGCGCACCGCTGCCCCGAAGAAGCGCGCGACTTCGCCGCTACCGCCCGTGAGAACGGTTTTGCTGTGCTGATTGCCGCTGCCGGTATGGCTGCCCATCTGGCCGGTGCACTGGCTGCCAACACCACGCTGCCTGTGATCGGCATTCCCTGCAAGTCCACGAATCTCGATGGCATGGATGCTTTGCTGAGCACCGTGATGATGCCGTCCGGCATTCCCGTGGCTACGGTGGCCATTGACGGCGCCAAGAACGCCGCGCTGCTGGCTATTCAGATTCTGGCTGTAACGGATGCTGCTCTGGCAGAAAAGCTGGCTGCCGCCCGTAAAAAGGAAACCGACGCTGTCTTGGCCAAGGATGCCGAACTGCGTGCTAAATATCACTAATCAAAAACACTAAATGTTATATGGAGGATTTTAAAATGGAACTGATTTACACCGGCAAGACCAAGAATGTGTACGCTCTGGAAAACGGTAACTGCCTGCTGAAGTTTAAGGACGACTGCACCGGCAAGGACGGCGTTTTTGATCCCGGTGAGAACACCGTGGGTCTGACCATCGAAGGTGTGGGCGACGTGAACCTGCGCATGTCCATTTATTTCTTTGAAAAGATCAATGCTGCCGGCATCAACACCCACTATGTCTCCGCCAATCTGGAAGACACCACGATGGAAGTCAAGGCTGCCAAGGTGTTCGGTAAGGGTCTGGAAGTGATCTGCCGCTATAAGGCTGTTGGCTCTTTCTATCGCCGTTACAGCGATTACTGCCAGCTGGGTCAGGATCTGCCTGCCTACGTGGAGACCACCTTCAAGAACGATGAAAAGGGCGATCCTCTGGTCACCAAGGACGGTCTGGTGGATCTGGGTGTGATGACTGCCCAGCAGTATGACGATCTGAAGACCATGACCCAGCAGATCACCAAGATCGTGGCCGATGATCTGAAGGCCAAGGGCCTGGATCTGTATGACATTAAGTTTGAGTTCGGCTATGACGCTGATGGCAAAGTGATGCTGATCGATGAGATCGCCTCCGGCAATATGCGTGTTTATAAGAACGGCGAGTATATCGATCCCATGACCCTCAACGGTCTGTTCTTTGCGTAATGGGCGGTTTCTTCGGAGCGGTTGCACACCGCGACGTCGTTAATGACGTATTTTTTGGCGTAGATTACCATTCCCATCTGGGAACTATCCGCGGCGGTATGGTGGTCTTTGATCGTGAAAAAGGTTATCACCGAGAGATTCACAACATCGAAACTACGCCTTTCCGCACCAAATTTGCCAAGGATCTGGCAGATTTCTCCGGCTGCAGCGGTATCGGCTGCATCAGCGCCAGTGATCCTCAGCCCCTGCTGGTGCGTTCCCATCTGGGCTTTTACGCCGTTGCTATGGTGGGTTTGATCAATAATACCGATGAACTGGTGGAAGAGTATTTCTCTGCTCGTGGACATCAGTTCATGGTCAGAAGCTCCGGTAATGTCAACAGCACCGAACTGGTGGCGGCTCTCATCAACCAGAAAGAAACTCTGGTGGAAGGCATCCTCCATGCGCAGCAAGTCATTGACGGCACTGCCACGGTGATCATCCTGCAGGGGGACAAGATTGTTGTTGCCCGTGATAAGATGGGGCGTCTGCCTGTGCTGATCGGCAAGAGCGAGGACGGCTGCTGCATTTCCTTCGAGTCCTTTGCCTATCATAAGCTGGGTTATGAGGACGCTTACGAGCTGGGCCCCCGTGAGATCGTGGAAGTCACGGCTGACGGTTGGAAGACGCTGTCTCCTGCCGGTGAAGAAATGCGCATCTGCGGTTTCCTGTGGAGCTACTACGGCTATCCCAACTCTAACTATGAGGGCAGAAACGTGGAAGTCATGCGCTGCCGCAACGGCGAGATCATGGCTCTGGACGATGCCCGTGAGGGCCGTTTGCCTGACGTGGATATCGTGGCCGGCATGCCCGACTCCGGTATTCCTCACGCCATCGGCTATGCCAATGCCAGCCACAAGCCCTTCGGCCGTCCCTTTGTGAAGTATACTCCCACTTGGGCCCGTTCCTTCATGGGCAACAACCAGAAGCTGCGTAGTCAGGTGGCCGAGATGAAGCAGATCCCTGTGCCTGAGCTGATCCGCGACAAGAAGCTGCTGCTGGTGGACGACTCTGTGGTACGCGGTACACAGCTGGGCGAAACGGTAGATTTTCTGCGCAGCAGCGGTGCCAAAGAAGTGCACATGCGCTGCGCCTGCCCTCCGCTGGCTTATAGCTGCAAATACCTGAACTTTTCTCGCAATAAGTCTGAGATGGATCTTCTGGTTCGCCGTGTGATCATGGAGCTGGAAGGCGAGGAAGGTATGAACCATATCGCCGAATATACCGACCGCAACACGGAGCGCGGCAAGAAGATGCTGCAGATCATCTGCGATAAGTTCGGTTTTGACTCCATGGGCTTCCAGAGCATGGACGGCCTGCTGGACGCCATCGGCGTGGATCCCTGCAAGGTTTGCACCTATTGCTGGACCGGTAAAGAATAAGTTACGATAACGATAAAGAAAGAGAGACGAGATATGAGCAACAACAGCTTTTCCGCCTCCTACGCCGCTGCCGGCGTGGACATCACCGCCGGTTATCAGGCGGTGGAACTGATGAAGAAACACATCGCCCGCACCAAGACCTCCGGTGCTATTGATACCATCGGCGGCTTTGGCGGTTCGTTCCTGCTGGATCTGGCCGGTATGAAGGAGCCCGTTCTGGTCTCCGGTACCGATGGCTGCGGCACGAAAGTGAAACTGGCCTTCCTGCAAGACAAGCATGACACCATTGGTATCGACGCCGTCGCTATGTGCGTCAATGATATTATCTGCTGCGGCGCCAAGCCTCTGTTCTTTTTGGATTACATTGCCTGCGGCAAGAACATTCCCGAGAAGATCGCTGAGATCGTGGGCGGTGTGGCCGAAGGCTGCGTGCAGTCCGGCTGCGCTCTGATCGGCGGTGAGACGGCCGAGCATCCCGGTCTGATGCCCGTGGATGAATACGACCTGGCCGGTTTTGCTGTTGGCATCGTGGATAAGGAAAAGATGTTCGACAAGAGCACCGTTAAGGCCGGCGATGTGATCGTGGCCATTCCCTCCAGCGGTGTGCACTCCAACGGTTTCTCTCTGGTACGCAAGGTGTTCACCGAAGAGCAGTTGGCCGGTCCTCTGGGCGCAGAGCTGCTGGTGCCTACCCGTATCTATGTCAAGGATATTCTGGCCCTCAACGAGCAGGTGAAGATCAAGGCCTGTGCCCACATCACCGGCGGCGGTTTCTATGAGAACATTCCCCGTGTGCTGCCCGATGGCATCTGCGCCAGCATTGAGAAGAAGAACGTCCGTGTTCCCGAGATTTTCCACAAGATCGCCGAGGCCGGCAATGTGCCTGAGCGCGATATGTATAACACCTACAACATGGGTGTTGGCATGTGCGTGGTGCTGGATGCCGCCGACGTGGACACCGCTTTGCAGATGATCGATGATGCCTATGTGCTGGGCGTCTGCGAAGAGGGCGAAGGAGTCAAGTTATGGTAAAGGTAGCCGTTTTCGTTTCCGGCGGCGGCACCAATCTGCAGGCAATTCTGGACGCACAGGATACTGTGATCCGGAATGCGGAAGTAGCTCTGGTCATTGCCAGCAAGGAAGGCGCCTATGCGTTGGAGCGTGCCAAGAAGCACGGTGTGCCCGGCGTAGTGCTGCGTGACGAGGCGGAGATCCAGCGCACACTGGAGGAATACGGCATTGGCCTGATCGTTCTGGCCGGCTATATGCGCATTCTCTCTGCGGAGTTTACTGCTCGCTGGGACAAGCGCATCCTCAATGTGCATCCCTCGCTGATTCCGTCTTTCTGCGGCAAGGGCATGTATGGCCTGCGCGTGCATGAGGCGGCTCTTAGCTACGGTGTAAAGGTCACCGGCGCTACAGTCCACTTCGTCAACGAAGTGCCTGACGGTGGTCAGATTATTTACCAGAAGGCTGTGGAGATCCAGCCGGACGATACCCCTGAGATTCTGCAGCGCCGGGTTATGGAGCAGGCTGAATGGATTCTGCTGCCCCGCGCCATTGAAAAAGTTGCAAAGGAGATGCTGGCATGACCGATCTGTTGACTTTCCTGAAAGAGACTTCCTATCCCGGCCGCGGTATCGTGGTGGGTAAGGATCGCGTGTATTACTTCATCATGGGCCGCAGCGAGAACAGCCGCAACCGCGTGTTCGTGGAGACTGAGGACGGTATCCGCACCGAGGCTCACGATCCTGCCAAGCTCAGCGATCCCAGCCTGATTATCTATCATCCCGTTCGCCGCGTGGAGAAGGGCCTGATCGTCACCAACGGTGACCAGACCGATACCATCCGCGACTATGATGATTTCCGCGCCGGTCTGATGACCCGTGAATATGAACCCGATTTCCCCAACTATACCCCCCGTATCTCCGCCATGATCTATCCCGACGGCAGCTTCGATATGTCCATCCTCAAGCATAAGGACGGCCGCTGCCTGCGCGAGTTCTTCTGCTACGAAGGCTGCGATGAGGGTAAGGGCTACTTCATCAGCACCTATCAGGGTGACGGCAATCCGCTGCCCACCTTTGCCGGTGAGCCCATGGAAGTGGCTATGCCTGAGGCCGATGAGCTGTGGGCTGCGCTCAACGCCGACAATAAGGTTTCCCTGTACGCCAACGTGGGCGGCAAGGTCACCATCTACAACAAGCATCTGGAGGGTTAACATGAAGGAATTTGAACTGAAGTATGGCTGCAACCCCAATCAGAAGCCTGCCAAGATTTACATGAAGGACGGCAGCGAGCTGCCCATTCAGGTGCTCAACGGCCGCCCCGGCTTCATCAATTTTCTGGACGCTTTTAACTCCTGGCAGTTGGTTAAAGAACTGAAGGCCGCTACCGGTCTGCCTGCCGCCGCCTCTTTTAAGCATGTGTCTCCTGCCGGTGCCGCTGTGGGTCTGCCCCTGAGTGATATCGACCGCCACATCTACTTCGTGGCTGAGGATGCCGAACTGAGCCCCATCGCCTGCGCTTATATCCGCGCCCGCGGCGCTGACCGCCTGTGCTCTTTTGGTGACTGGGCTGCGCTGAGCGATGTGTGCGATGCTGCTACCGCCCGTTATCTGCAGGCCGAGGTGTCTGACGGCGTTATCGCCCCCGGTTACACCGACGAGGCTCTGGAGATCCTGAAGACCAAGAAGAAGGGTGGCTACAACGTCATCCAGATCGATCCCGATTACGTGGCTGCTCCTCAGGAGTGCAAGGACGTGTTCGGCATCACTTTCGAGCAGGGCCATAATGACTTCGAGATCAACGAGGCGCTGCTGAGTAACATCGTTACTGACTGCAAGGACCTGCCTCAGCAGGCCAAGATCGACATGATCGTGGCTCTCATTACCCTCAAGTACACCCAGTCCAACTCTGTGTGCTACGTTAAGGACGGCCAGGCTATCGGCGTGGGTGCCGGTCAGCAGAGCCGTATCCACTGCACCCGTTTGGCCGGCGACAAGGCCGACAACTGGTACATGCGTCAGCATCCCAAAGTACTGGCCCTGCAGTTCGTTGACGGTATCCGCCGTCCCGATCGAGACAACGCCATTGATATCTATACCTCTGCCGAGTATGAAGATATTCTGGCCGACGGCGTGTGGCAGCTGAGCTTTAAGGTCAAGCCTGAGCCCCTGACCGCAGAAGAGAAGAAAGCATGGATCGCCACTCAGTCCGGTGTGACTGTGGGCAGTGATGCATTCTTCCCCTTCGGCGATAACGTGGAGCGCGCCCGTAAGAGCGGCGTGCAGTACATTGCCGAGCCCGGTGGTTCCATCCGCGATGACCATGTCATCGCCACCGCCAATAAGTATGGCATCACCATGGCCTTCACCGGCATGCGTCTGTTCCATCATTAATCCCGATTTCCGAAGGGGGAGCGACAACTCCCCCTTTCGGTGCGTTTTAACAGGAGGAAAATATGAAGATTCTGGTCGTTGGCGGCGGTGGCCGCGAGCATACCATTATTCGCAAGATTAAGGAAAATCCTGCAGTGGAGGCCATCTACGCCCTGCCCGGTAACGGCGGTATTGCTGCCGATGCTGTGTGCGTCAATATCGGTGCCAAGGATATCGAGGGCATCGTGGCCTTTGCCGTGGAGAATAAAATCGACTATGCCATCGTGGCGCCGGATGATCCTTTGGCTCTGGGCGCTGTGGATGCGCTGGCTGCCGTGGGCATTCCTGCCTTTGGCCCCGATAAGAAGGCTGCTGTCATTGAGAGCAGCAAGGTCTTTTCCAAGAACCTGATGAAAAAATACGGCATTCCCACCGCCGCCTACGAAGTTTTCGACAAGGCCGAGGATGCCAAGGCCTATGTGGAGACTTGCAAGATCCCTGTGGTCATTAAGGCTGATGGTTTGGCGCTGGGCAAGGGTGTCATCATTGCCATGGAGCGCAGTCAAGCTATCGAGGCCGTAGATTCCATCATGTGTGACCGCGTCTTCGGTGACAGCGGTTCTCAGATCGTGGTAGAGGAATTTCTGGAAGGTCCTGAGGTCTCCGTCCTGAGCTTCACCGACGGCAACGTGGTGGTTCCCATGGTGTCTTCCATGGACCACAAGCGCGCTCTGGATGGCGATCAGGGTTTGAATACCGGCGGCATGGGCACCATCGCTCCCAACCCCTTCTATACCGCTGAAGTGGCTGAGCGCTGCATGAAGGAGATCTTTGTGCCCACCATCGAGGCCAT
The DNA here is from genome assembly GCA_045612165.1 of Vescimonas sp. Classification (GTDB taxonomy): domain Bacteria; phylum Bacillota; class Clostridia; order Oscillospirales; family Oscillospiraceae; genus Vescimonas. The sequence continues at coordinate 3,846 of JAZKYM010000017.1, read as the reverse complement.
GAAGGCTGAAGGACGTCCCTTCAAGGGCTGTCTGTACTTCGGTCTGATGATCACCAAGGACGGCCCCAAGGTCATCGAATATAACTGCCGTTTTGGCGATCCCGAGACGCAGGTGGTGCTGCCTCTCCTGAAGAGCGACCTCTTGACCATCATGCGCTCCGTCACCGAGGGCAAGCTGGCTGAGACTGCCGTGGAGTTCTCCGATGGCGCTGCCTGCTGCGTGGTCATGGCCTCCGGCGGCTATCCCGGTTCTTACGAAAAGGGCCATGAGATTATCATTCCTGACGGCCTCAGTGCAGAAGTGTTTGTGGCCGGTGCAGCCTTGAAGGACGGCAAGCTGGTTACCAGCGGCGGCCGTGTGCTGGGTGTTACTGCTACGGCGGATACACTGGCGGCAGCCGTTGCCAAGTCCTATGAAAATGTGGAGAAGATCACCTTTGAAAAGGCGTTTTATCGCCGCGACATCGGCCGTCGTGCCCTGGAGGTATAAATGATTTACAGAGTTTTTGTAGAAAAGAAAGCCGGTCTTGACAACGAGAGCCGCGCCTTGCTCAGCGAGATCAAGGGTATTCTGGGCATCGAGAGTGTTACCGGTGTCCGCGTTCTGAACCGCTATGACGTGGAGCATATTGACGAGGCCCTGTTCAATGCCTGTGTCACCACCGTGTTCTCCGAGCCTCAGACCGACGATGTGTACTTTGCCCAGCCTGCGCATGACGGCGTGGTGTTTGCCGTGGAGTATCTGCCCGGTCAGTTTGACCAGCGCGCCGACTCTGCTGCTCAGTGCGTACAGATGATCGCCCAGTGCGACCGTCCCACCGTCCGCAGCGCCCGTGTATTCCTGCTGGAGGGCAATCTGTCCGATGAGGATGTGGCTGCCATCAAGCACCATGTGATCAACCCTGTGGAGTCCCGCGAGGCTGCACTGGAGCTGCCCGAGACGCTGGATATGGAGTACACCATTCCTGAGGCCGTGGCCAGCATTGACGGTTTTACCGAGTTGGACGATGCCGGTCTGCAGGCAATGATCTCCGATATGGGTCTTGCTATGGATATGGCTGATATCCGCATGGTTCGTGACTATTTCCGCAGTGAGAATCGCCAGCCCACCATCACGGAGATCCGTGTGCTGGATACCTATTGGTCCGACCACTGCCGTCATACCACCTTCAATACCATCATTGACTCCGTCTCTTTCGAGAGCGAAGAGATCCAGGAGACTTGGGATGCCTATATCGGCACCCGTAAGGATCTGGGCCGCACCAAGCCCATCTGCCTGATGGATCTTGGTACCATTGCCGCCAAGGCGCTGAAGAAGTCCGGTCAGCTGACCAAGCTGGACGAGAGCGAGGAGATCAACGCCTGCACTGTGAAGATGAAGGTGACCGTGGATGGGGAAGAGCAGGACTGGCTGCTCCTCTTCAAGAATGAGACCCATAACCACCCCACCGAGATCGAGCCTTTCGGCGGTGCTGCTACCTGTATCGGCGGTGCTATCCGCGATCCGCTGTCCGGCCGCAGCTATGTCTACGCCGCTATGCGCGTTACCGGCGCTGCCGATCCTACCGTTCCTGTTTCCGAAACCATCTCCGGCAAGCTGCCCCAGCGCACTATCGTGACCAAGGCTGCCGCCGGTTACTCCTCCTATGGTAACCAGATTGGTCTGGCTACCGGCCTGGTGGACGAGATCTATCATCCCGGCTATGCTGCCAAGCGTATGGAAGTGGGCGCTGTGATTGCCGCAGCTCCTGCTGCTAACGTGCGCCGTGAGGTACCTGCTGATGGCGACGTGGTCATCCTGCTGGGCGGCCGTACCGGCCGTGACGGCTGCGGCGGTGCCACCGGTTCCTCCAAGGCTCACACCGAGGAGAGCCTGACCACCTGCGGCGCCGAGGTGCAGAAGGGTAACGCTCCTGAGGAGCGTAAGCTGCAGCGCCTGTTCCGCAATGCCGAGGCCAGCCGCATGATCAAGCGCTGCAACGACTTCGGTGCCGGCGGCGTGTCTGTTGCCGTGGGCGAACTGGCTGCCGGTCTGAATATCGACCTCAATGCTGTGCCCCGTAAGTACGAGGGTCTGGACGGCACGGAACTGGCCATCTCCGAGTCCCAGGAGCGTATGGCTGTGGTGGTGGCCGCTGAGGATGCCGAGCGTTTCGCCGCTCTGGCTGATGAGGAAAATCTGGAGTCCACGCTGATTGCCAAGGTCACCGCCGAGCCTCGCCTCGTGATGCGCTGGAATGGCCAGACCATCGTGGATCTGTCCCGTGCATTCCTTGACACCAACGGCGCAGAGAAGCACGTCAACGTCGAAGTTGCCGCTGCTGACACTTATGAAGCTGCAAAGGTTGTTAACTTTACAGAGGGCATGGAATCTGTGTCTTCTGACCTGAATAGCTGCATCAAGCGCGGCCTTGTGGAACGTTTTGACTCTACCATCGGTACCGGTACGGTGCTGATGCCCTTCGGCGGCAAGAATCAGCTGACTCCCTCTCAGTGCATGGTTCACCGTGTCAGCGTAGAGAAGGGTCACACCGATGCCTGCTCCTATATGGCATGGGGCTATGATCCCTATATCAGCGAGAAGAGCCCCTACCACGGTGCCTATCTTGCTGTAGTGGAATCCGTCAGCAAAATGGTGGCTGCCGGTGCCAAGTTCGAGGATGTGTACCTGAGCTTCCAGGAGTATTTCGAGCGCCTGCGCACCGACGCCAAGCGCTGGGGCAAGCCCATGGCTGCCCTGCTGGGTGCCTATCGTGCCCAGATGGAGCTGGGCATTGCCGCCATCGGCGGTAAGGACTCCATGTCCGGTTCTTTCGAGCAGCTGGATGTGCCTCCCACGCTGATCTCCTTTGCTGTCACCACCGGTGACGTCAACGAGGTGGTTTCCGGTGAGTTCAAGGCTGCCGGCCGCCGCGTGGCATGGCTGCGCCCCGAGCTGGGTGAGGATGGCCTGCCCACTGCTGAAAGCCTGAAGGATTGCTTCGCCAAGGTTTACGCCTGCGCCAAGACCGCCGTTTATACGCCCACCCGTACCGGTGTGGCCGATGCCGTGGCTAAGATGTGCCTGGGTAACGGTCTGGGCTTCCGCTATGCTGATGCCATCACTGTGGATGAGATCTTCGCCCCTGCCTTCGGCTCCTTCATCATCGAGACTGAGGATGAGATCGGCATGACGCTGGGTTATACCACCGATGACGGTGCCCTGACTCTGGGCGGCGAGAAGGTGGAGATGCGTAAGCTGCTGGCTCTGTCCGAGGGCAAGCTGGAGGATGTGTATCCCACCCGTGCCGGTAAGGACTTTGAAGTGTCCAACGTCAACTACACCGCCGGCTGCACGCTGACTCCTGCCATCAAGGCTGTCAAGCCTCGCGTGCTGATTCCCGTGTTCCCCGGTACCAACTGCGAATACGACACTGCCCGTGCTTTCCGCGAAGCTGGTGCCGATCCTGAAATCTTCGTGGTGCGTAACCTGACCGCTTCCGCCGTTTCTGAGAGCGTGGAAGCATTTGCCAAGAAGCTGCAGCAGGCCAATATCGTCTTCCTGCCCGGTGGCTTCTCCGGCGGCGACGAGCCCGACGGCAGCGGCAAGTTCATCACTGCCTTCTTCCGTAACGGCGCTGTGGCTGACGGCGTGCGCGAGCTGCTGAACAACCGCGACGGTTTGATGGGCGGTATCTGCAACGGTTTCCAGGCGCTGATCAAGCTGGGCCTTGTGCCTTATGGCGATATCCGCGACATGGATGCTGAGTGCCCCACGCTGACCTTCAACACCATTGCACGTCACCAGTCCCGTATCGTTCGCGTGCGCGTGGCATCCAACCTGTCTCCCTGGCTGCAGGAAGCTCA
>JAZKYM010000016.1:0-5898 GCA_045612165.1 Vescimonas sp. | reverse complement strand
CCTCTTCCACGGCCACGGTCCAGTCCTTCAGCTGCTGCATGGACATATGGGGGCAACCCACGAAGCACAGCTTGGGGCTCGCATCGGCCTTCTTCCACATGACGGGATAGTTATCCTGCACGCGCTGGAGCTCAGCATCGTCGATGACGTAGACCTGCGCGCCGTCTTTCACCAGTGCGCGGCCCTGCTCCACAGCCTCGGGGGTCAGGTTCTCGATATGGTACAGGCCCACTGCACCGTTGGAGGCGGTGGCAGCACCGAAGTCCTTCAGGTAGGCGCAGGCGGCGTCATTGAGCTCGGTACCCAGCCACTGGTCCAGACCCACCACATAGGGTACGTCTTCCATGACCTTCATGCCGATGGCGCTGCCCAGCAGCTGCGCCTCGGGCTTGCGGGTGGTGCGGATCTCCACCACCCAAGTGGCCTTGCGGCCCTCATCGGTCAAAAGGCCGAAGTTGGGCACGTAGCCGGCGATGGAACCCATGATGTCCATAATACCGCTGTTGCGGTTGCAGCGAGCGCCCAGCACGCTGTTGGCGTACACCACGGCGCTGGACTCGGCCCAGCTGAGGATGTCGCCCTTTTGGGGCTTGTTGCCCATCTGGTCGAGGTAGCAGGCGCAGGAGAAGGCATCCTCATCCATGAGGCCCAGCTGCTGCAGCTGCTGCTCGTAAGGCTCCTGCGTGGCGTACATGATCTTGTTGAAAATCAGGTTCTGCAGGAAGTTGGCCGGCACGTTCTTATCCACAGGACGGGGATCCACGGAGAAGGGCTGCTGGGACACGGCACCGGCGTCGATAAGCTGCTGCATCAGGTCGAAGATGGGCTTCATCATCTTCAGGCCGAAGGACGTCACCAGATGGTTATAGTCGCTGGTGACAGGTACCATCTTATCGGCGCCGAAGGTCTCGCCGTACATGACCAGCGTTTTCATCACCTTGGCCAAAGTCTCGCCTTTGCTGCCATTCAAAATGGCCTGCTGTTCGGGAGTGAGGATCATAATTCGTTCATCCTTTCTTTTAAGGCTGGTAGGTATACTTCACAATGTTGCTGGCGACGCCCCAGTCATCGCAGGCCACCAGCATGATCTCGTAAGTCTCGCCCTTATAGTACTTGCCGGTGAGCGCAAAGCTCCACTCGGTCTTCATCTGATCGACGCGCTTGACTTTGTAGAAGTCGGCCAGCACGCGCTGAGTCTCCATCAGGTAGCCGCGGTCATCACGGACAGATACGGCATAGGCGTGGATCTGGTCGTCGTCGGTACCGGCCTTGAAGGTCAGGTACGGCTTTACCTGAGCGCCGAGTTCCATCAGGTCGCTGTTGTCCGTGATAGAGATGGCATCGTCTGCCAACACGGGAGCCGCGTTTTTCTCGCTGCTGCCGCGATCCCAGCCGTAATCGAGGAGGTGGGAGCCGTCAGCCTGCGGATACTGCAGCACGAAGGGATACTTGACCTCCTTCTTATAGCCGAAGTTCAGGCGGATGATGCGGGTGTTGCCGTTGGCGTCCACCTGTACCAGATAGCCGGTGTGGACGGTCTCGCGGTCGGTGAGGCTGACAGCGCTGTTGCTGTTGCGGTATTCGCCGTCCTCGTTACTCATGTAGTTGACGGAGCCGCACTGCAAAGAGGTGAAACCGTCCTGCATGATGGAGGTATCACTGTTGATGGAGAAATGGACGTGGCCGCCGAAGATCATCGTCTGAGGATACTTGTTGAGAATCTCATTGAGCTCACGGGTGAACCATGCGGTGGTGGTGTAGGTATGCTCACCGCCGTAGGCCATGCCGTACATGATGGGATGGGTGGACACGAACACATACTGGTCGGGATTCTTGCTGGTGATCTTCTTGAGCGTCTTGTCCAGCCACTCCTTTGCCTCCTTGCTATACATGGCGCTGTTGGCAAGGCTGTTGCGGTAGCTCTCGTCAATGGGGTTGATGGCGATGAAATGGTAGTCACCCACGATCTGGTGGACACAGCCGATGTCCAGCCGGGAGTCCTTCTCATACTGGCGGTATTCGCTGCCCATGGCCTCATAGAACCCCTCAAAGCCCAGATCGGCCTTGTTGTAGCTGGAGCCGGTGTTCACATCGTGGTTGCCCAGCGAGAAGATCAGGGGTACTTCCGTGGGATCAAACAGGGTTTCGTAGATCTCGGCAAATTCCGCAGCCTGCCCCTCCGTGCCATTGTTGGTCAGGTCGCCGGAGGCCAGCACGGCATCCAAGCCGTTCTCATTGTACTCCAGCGCGAGCTCCTTCAGCGTTTTGTAGGCTTGCTTGGCCCACTGCGTCGTATAGATTCCGACGCCGCCACGGCCGATGTGGATATCGGACACGGCACCGAACTGCAGCACGATGTTCTCTTCATCAAACTCGGTGGATTTGACCTTGGTGTTTCCGCAGCCGGACAGCAGGGACAGGAGCATCAGCGCGCTCAAAAGCAGCGCCAGCATTCGTTTCATAAACATACTTCCTTTCCTCCTGTCCTTTTAAGGCTGGTAGGTGTACGTGACCACATTGCTGCAAACGCCCCAGTCATCGGAAGCCACCAGCATGATCTCGTACGTTTCGCCCTTGTAGTACTTACCGTCCAGCATAAAGCTCCACTCGGTCTTCATGTCAGAAGGCTGCACCACCTTGTAGAAGTCAGCCAGCACACGCTGCGTCTCTATCAGCTTGCCTTCGGCATCGCGGATGGAGACGGCATAGGCGTGGATCTGGTCGTCGTCGGTACCGGCCTTGAAGGTCAGCTTGACGCCCACCTGCGCTCCGGCAGCCTTTCCCTCCGCGGTATCCTCCACGCTGATGGCGTCCTTTGCCAGCACGGGTGCTTCGTTCTTACCGCTCTCACCGCGATCCCAGCCGTAGTCCAGGAGGTGGGAGCCGTCGGCCTGCGGAGCCTTGAGCACGAAGGGATACTTGATCTCCGACTGGAAGCCGAAGTCCAGACGCAGCACACGCACGGCGCCGGAGGCGTCCACCTGCACCAGGAAGCCGTTATGCACCGTCTCGCGGTCGGTGAGGCTGACCTTGGTGTTCATGTCGCGGTACTCGCCGTCCTCCACGCTCATGTAGTTGACAGAGCCGGTCTGCAGAGCGGTGAAGCCGTCCTGCATGATGGTCACGTCACTGTTGATGGGGAAATGCACGTGGCCGCCGAAGGTCATGGCCTGGGGATAGTCCTTGAGGATATCGGGAAGCTCACGGGTGAACCAGCCGGTGGTGGTATAGGTATGTTCGCCGCCGTAGGCCATGCGGTACATCTGAGGATGGGTGTTGACGAAGACATACTGGTTGGGATTCTCCGCCGTGATATTGGCCATGGTCTCATCCAGCCAAGCCTTGGCCTCATCGCTGTACATGACGTTGCTCAGCAGCGTGTTGCGGTAACCCTCGTCCAGCGGATTGATGCTGAGGAAGTGGTAGCCGTTCACGATCTGGTGGACGCAGCCGATATCCAGACGGGAATCGGCCTCGTACTGGCGGTACTTCGTACCCAGCTGCTCGTAGAAGCCCTCAAAATCCTGCCCCTCCAGGCAGTAGGCAGAGCCGACATTCACGTCATGGTTGCCCAGAGCGAAAATGAGGGGCGTCTTTTCCACGTCGAACACGCTCTCATAGAGCTGGGCAAAGTGCCGGATCTGGGCATCGTTGCCGTTGTCGGTCAGGTCACCGGCCACCAGCACGGCGCTCAGGCCGTCGGCGCTGTAAGAGAGGGCCAGATCGCGCAGCATCTCATAGGCGTCGATGGTCCACTGGTCGGTATAGATGCCGCTGCCACTGCGGCCCACGTGGATATCAGAGACGGCACCGAACTGCAGTACGATGTTATTTTCGTCAAATTTGTTGGTCTTTACTCTTTTATTGCCGCAGCCGGTCAGCAGCGTAGCCACCAGCAAAAGGCTCAAAAGTAAGGCAAATACTCGTTTCATTCGTTGTCCTCCTTATGGCGTAAGGGTTGGAGAAAAAGGGCATCAGATCTTCATGCACACATCCCATGCCTGCCAGATAACAGAGCGGAGATTGCCCACCTTGGCGCAGTCGCCCACATGGTAAATGTTGCTCTTCTTTTCAAAGAGGGGATTGCTCTTATAACCGGTGGAGAGGATCACGTTGTCGGCTGCGATCTTGAAGGGCACGCCGTCCTTGCCCTGCACCAGCACGCCGTCATCCTCGATGGCGCACAGCTTCGTCTCGGTATGGACGGCCACCTTGTTGGCCTCGAAGAAGTCGCGCAGGAAGCTGGAGTTGGCAAGGCACACGCCGGGGGCGGTGGTGAGGTCGTCCAGCATCTCCACGATGGTGGGCTTTTTGCCCTGCAGGTACAGCTCGTAGGCGATCTCACAGCCGGTGAGGCCGCCGCCGATGATGGTGACGTTCTCGCCCACCTCAGGCTTGTTGATGAGGAAGTCGATGGCCTGAATGCCCTTGTCGATGCCGGGCACGGGGATGCGGTTGGCCTTGGAGCCGGTGGCCACGATGATGGCGTTGCAGTCCACCTCGCTGATGTCGGTGACCTCGGTATTGAGCTTGACGGTGATGTTGGGATACTTGGTCAGCTCCCGGCGGTACCATGCGATCAGATCGCGGTCCTTCTCCTTGAAAGAAGGTGCGGCAGCAGCGATGAACACGCCGCCCAGCTCACCGGACTTCTCGTACAGCGTCACCTTATGGCCGCGCTTGGCCAGCACCAGAGCCGACTCCATGCCGCCGATACCGCCGCCGATGACGGCCACGTTCTTGCTGACGGTGGACTTGGCGATGTAGTGCTTCTTGGACTGCATGGTCTCGGCGTTGACGGCGCAGCGGGCAAGACCCATGGTATCCTTGAGATCCTGCGTATTGTAGTGACCCTTGGAGGAGGAGAAGTTGAAGCAGCCGGAGTGGCAGCAGATGCAGGGGCGGATATCCTCCATGCGGCCCTCGATCATCTTGGTGATCCACTCACCGTCTGCCAGGAACTGACGGGCCACGCCCATACCGTCGATCTTACCGGCGGCGATGGCCTCGGCGGCTACGTCAGGCTCCATACGGCCGGCGCAGACCACGGGAATATCCACAAACTGCTTGATGTGGGCCACGTCGTCCAGATTGCAGTTCTGGGGCATGTACATAGGGGGATGGGACCAGTACCAGGAGTCGTACGTGCCGTTGTCGGCGTTGAGCATGTCGTAACCGGCATCCTGCAGGTACTTGGCGGCGCGCTCAGACTCGGCCATGGCGCGGCCCATCTCGGGTGCGTCATCACCGGGGACGATGCCCTTGGCAAAGCCCTTGAGCTTGGACTCCACGCTGTAACGCAGCGACACGGGGAACTCCCCGCCGCACGCCTCCTTGATGGCACGGACCACCTCGGCGGCAAAACGGTAGCGGTTTTCAAAGCTGCCGCCGTACTCATCGGTGCGCTTGTTGAAAAACTCGATGGCGAACTGGTCCAGCAGATAGCCCTCGTGAACTGCATGGACTTCCACGCCGTCCACACCGGCATCCATGCACAGCTTGGCCGTCTTGGCGAAGGCCTCGATGATCTCGTGGATCTGCTCCTTCGTCATCTCGGGGCAGATGATGTCGGGTGCCCAGCGGGCAGGCTGGGCGCTGGGAGAGGCCAGCTCGTGATTGGTGTCGAGAACGGGCTTGATGAGGGTACGGGTGAACTTGTTCTTGTGCAGGGGGCCCACCAGCTCGGTAATGGCCCAGGAGCGGCCCATGCCGGCCGTCAGCTGGACGAAAAGCTTGGCGCCGGTCTTATGGATCTCGTCCATAAACACTTTCAGATCGCGGAACATCTTGGGGTTCTGCCACAGCCACTTGCCCCAGAACGTATCGCGCAGGGGGGCGATGCCGGGGATGATGAGGCCCACGTTGTTCTGTGCGCGCTCAAGGAACAGCTTGGCAGCT
>JAZKYM010000015.1:0-32360 GCA_045612165.1 Vescimonas sp. | reverse complement strand
AAGATCCGCGAGGTCATCGGTAAGGGCGGCAGCGTGATCCAGAAGATCGTTGCTGAGTCCGGCGCCAAGATCGACATCGACGACGACGGCACCATCCACATCGCTTCCCCCGATGCTGAGAGCTGCGCCATCGCCAAGAAGTGCATCGACGAGATCGTGTTCGTGCCCGAGGTGGGCGCTCTGTACTACGGCCGCGTCGTCAGCTACCTGACCAGCAAGCGCGACGGTGCTCAGATGGGCGCTTTCATCGAGCTGGCTCCCGGTAAGGACGGCCTGTGCCACATCCGCGATCTGGAGTTCAAGCGCACCGAGAAGGTGGAAGACGTTGTAAAGATCGGCGACATGACCTGGGTTAAGGTCATCGAGATTGATGAGAAGGGCCGCGTGAACCTGAGCCGTAAGGAGGCTCTGCGCGAGGTCGAGGCCAAGATGGCCGCTGGCGAGCCCATCAAGTAAGCAACGCCCCACAAAATCATCAACCCGACCTATGAGATTCATAGGTCGGGTTTTTCTTTCCTTATAATTCCCTTTCCGCCAAAAGAATCGCCCCGCCATCGACCGCAACTTCCCGAATCACCGCAAAGCCGTTCTTCTTCCAAAAATGGTTGGACTGGGGATTATCCTTGTCAATTCCCAGCTGGCAGCGCCGCATATTCCGCTTGCGCAGATACGCAAAGACTTCCGCCACGATCTTGCTGCCGATTCCACAGCCCTGCAGCCGCCCGTGCAGCATGAAAAAGCCGATAAATGCGCAATCCTCCTCGGGATAACCGTCGATCAAATCCATGACGGCTACCAGCTCAGCCCCCTCGAAAAAGCCGATGTAGTATTTTTGCTGGACAGAGATCCCCGGCGGTGTGATCACCAGATCCTGCTCAATCTGTTCGGCAGACGCTTTTTTTCCGCAATAGGCATAATATTGGGGGTTGCTGCGGCACAGGGCGAGAATCGCTTCCACATCTTCCCTATCCAGCCGCCGCACACGGTATCCGCTTGAGAGCGCCGCAAGTTCCAGTTCGCGCATTGCCCCACATCCTCTCCTCTTTTTCCTCATCATAGCACACAGCGCATCCGCCGTCAAAGTCAAACACACCCGGAAACCACGCGGTTTCCGGGTGTGTTGTTTCTTCAATTTACTTGCACAGATAGGAGAACCAACCCTCGCTCTGCCGCTCCTCCACGATCTCCCAACCGGCGTCGCGCAATTTCTGCGCCACTTCCGCAGCACGGGTATCGATGATGCCGGAGGTGAGGAAGTAGCCGCCCTCTTTCAGGAAGGGCCGCACCTGCGGAGCAAGGCCGATGATGACGTCGGAGACGATGTTGGCCACAATGATGTCGTACTGATCGTCCATCTCCTTGCGCAACTGCTTGTCCGACAGCACATCGCCCCAGCGAACGGGGTATTTATCCTTACCGATGCCGTTGAGGGCGGCGTTTTCGTAAGCTACGTCCACGCACTTTTCGTCAATGTCACAGGCAAACGCATGATCGGCACCCAGCAGCAGGGCGGCGATGGAGAGGATGCCGCTGCCGCAGCCCAGATCCAGCACACGATGGCCGGCGGTGACGTGCTTTTCCAGCGCCTGCAGGCACAGACGGGTGGTGGCATGGCTGCCGGTACCAAAGGTCAAACCGGGATTGAGGATCAGCGGAATACGGCCGTTGGTCTTGGCACTCTCCCACTCCGGCACCACGATGAGCCGATCGCCGATCTCCATGGGCTTATAGAACTGCTTCCAGTTGTTTTCCCAGTCGGCATCATCCACCTGCGCCATGTCCATAGTCAGACTGCCGCAGTCGCCGCGCTGTTTTTTCAGTTCTGCGAGGGCTACACGCACTTTGGACACCATATCCATGCCGTCCTGATCGGCCGCCACGTAGAAGGTGATGCGGCAAAGGCCGCGCTTGGCCTCCATCAGCTCCTCGTCCACGTAGTCCCAGTACTGATGATTGTTTTCCAGAAAGTCGTGGAAGTCACCCTCGTCTTCGATTACCAGACCGGTAATGCCCAGACCCTCCACCAAGTCACTGACAGGTGTAAGGCCAACAGGCGTTGTATCAATTTTTAATTCCAGCCACTGCATAGCGGTGACCTCCTCTGTTTTTTATCTATGCTCGCCGCGGAAGAACAGACCCAGCGTACCGGCACCGGTATGGCTGCCAATAACAGGGCCAATGAACTCGGCGCGGATATCCGTCACACCGAAACGCTCACGCAGGAGCTTGGAGATGAACTCCACGTTGTCGGGGCAGTTGGCGTGGCAGATCAGCACCGTCTGGCCTGCCACCGGAGCGGTGGCGGTCTTTTCCATCTGATTGACCAACTCCGTCAGCGCGGCCTTGATACCACGGGACTTGGTGACACTTTCCAGCTTACCCTCTTCGCTGACACGCAGCACGGGCTTAATATTCATCATGGTGCCCACCAGAGGGGTAGCAGCGCTGACACGGCCGCCGCGCTTGAGCTGATTCAGATCAGCCACGGTGAACCAATGGATGTTGTTCTGAATGGAGCTGCGCACAAACTCGGCCACCTCTTCCAGCGTCTTGCCCTTGTTCTTTTCCGCCACGGCTTCCATCACCAGACGGCCTTGACCGCGAGAGGCAGACAGAGAATCGATGACCACGATCTTGGCATCGGGGAACTCGGCGCGCAGATCATCGGCGGCAATGCAGCCGGACTGATACGTGGTGGACAGGGCGCCGGAGAAGGCAATATACAAAATATCCTTGCCGGAGGCCAGAATGGGCGTCATGGCATCCACAAACGCACCGACGCTGACAGCAGAGGTCTTGCAGACAGCACCCGCGCTGAGACGAGCGAAAAACTCCTGAGGATCCAACTCAGAATGATCGGGATTATTGGTATAATCCACGCCGTCCATCTCATAGTGCAGCGACACAACCGCCAAGTTCAGTTCCTGCACTTCGGCAGCAGACAGGTCTGCACAGCTGTCGGTCATAATGATATAATCACGCATAAAATGTGCTCCTTCAATAATAGTTGAAGTTATCATATCACTTCATCGACAAAAAATAAAGGGAGTGTTGAAAATTTTTAAAAAACTTTACAATTTATTTTCCCACACAGAAGCGAGAGAAAATCGTTGCCACCAAATCCTCACGGATACTCTTGCCGCTGAGCTCACCCAACGCCTCCAGCGCTGCCTCGGCATCAGTCAGCACCACATCCGGCGTCAAGCCGCAATACAGCGCCTCACGGGCTGCACTTACGCTGGTTAGGGCGCGGCCCACCGCGTCAGCCTGTCTGGCGTTGGTCAGCAGCTCACCGCAGGGTGTCTCGCCCAGCGGATAGAGCGTCTCGATCAGTTGCGCCAGCTCCGTCAGTCCCGCACCTTCTTTGGCGCAGACAGACACCACATGCGCAAAGCGATCGCGCATAGCGGCTTCGTCCACAGCGGCAGGAAGATCACTCTTGTTGAGCACGACCACCACCTGCGGCACCTGCTGCGCCAGCGCCATGACCTCTTCATCCTCCTTCGTCAGCGGTCGGGATGCGTCGATCACCAGCAGCGCCAGCTGTGCACTCTGGGCAGCGCGGCGGCTGCGCTCGACACCCATCTGCTCCACCACATCGTCGCTTTGGCGGATACCGGCCGTGTCGCAAAGCCGCAGTATCAACCGGCCCAGCGGAACTTTCTCCTCCACCGTATCACGGGTCGTGCCGGCAATATCGGTGACAATGGCGCGGTCATAGCCCAAAAGCGCATTGAGCAGCGAGGATTTGCCGGCGTTGGGCTTGCCGAGAATAACAGCAGGAAGGCCCTGCTTCAAGATGCGGCCGCGGTCAAAGGTGGCCAGAAGATCGCGCAGTTTTGCTTCTGCGCGCTCCAGCGTGTCCACCATTGTCTGGCGCTGCAAGTCCTCAATATCTTCGTCCGGATAATCCACCACCGCGTAAAAACGGGACGTAATATCCATAAGGGCATCATAGATCTCCTCCACGCCACGGCTGAGAACACCGGAAAGTTGGGCCGCCGCATGACGGGCAGCCTCCGTGCTTTCGGCGTCGATCAAATCCACCACAGACTCGGCCTGAATCAGGTCCATGCGCCCGTTGAGAAAGGCGCGCTGCGTAAATTCGCCGCCTCTGGCCTGCCGCGCACCGGCGGCAAACAAGCTCATCAGCACTTCCTGCAGCACAACGGGCGAACCGTGACAATGGATCTCGGCGCAATCTTCGCCGGTATAGCTGTTGGGACCGCGGAAGAGAACCGCCAAACCGTTATCCACCGGTTGACCAAACCGATCCAGCACATCGCCCAGCACCATGACGCGGTCGGGGCGCTGCGACATCTGCCGTCCTCTGGGGCAGAAAACCGCATCTAAAATTTTCACCGTCTCCGGACCGGTCAGTCGCAAAATTCCGATCGCACTGGGCACACGGGCAGTGGCAATGGCAGCAATGGTATCACTCATGGCCGAATCCCTCCTTTTTCCTTATGTTACCACAACGGGGCAAAAATTGCCACATAAAAAAGACTGCCCGGTTAGGCAGTCTTTTTCCGCTATTTCTCCGCTCCGACCGCATCTTTCGCGCGCTGCCGAGGGATACGAAGCGTCAAAAGGATGGCTTCCTCTGTATCGGTTCTCTCCATCTGCGCCTGCACTCCGGCGCGGCGCATCAGGCCCAAACCGCGATCCACACTGTTGAGAAACAGCCGCACATCCTTGAGCACATACATGCTGCGGCCTTTCGGCAGCGTGGTTCTGTTTTTTTGCAGCAGAGTTTCCACATATTGCTCCGTCTGCTCCACGTTATAGCCGCGGCGACCGATTTCCTCCAGCGCGCAAAGCTGCTGATTCTCATCGCACAGCCGCAGCAGCGCTCTGGCGTGGCGCTCCGACAGCCCTTTTTGCCGCAAAGATCGGCGCACCGCTTCACTCAGCCGCAGCAGGCGCAGCTTATTGGCCACCGCCGGCTGGGAGCGCCCCAGTTTTTCCGCCGCCTGCTCCTGCGTCAGATGATAGGCGCTGATGAGGCGGGCGATGGCTTCCGCCTCCTCCCAGTAATCCAAGTCCCGGCGCTGCAAATTTTCAATCAGCGCCAACAGCGCCGAGTCCTCCTCCCCCACCTGCGCCACCAGACAAGGGACCTGCCGCAGACCTGCCAATCGCGCCGCCCGGAGTCTCCGCTCACCGGCCACCAGTTCATACCCCTCTGCCGTCAAGCGAACCGTCAACGGCTGAAGAATTCCGTATGCACGGATGCTCTCGGCCAACTCCTGTAGGCTGTCAGGATCAAATATACGTCGGGGCTGGCGCGGATTGGGTCGGATTTCACCGATTTCCAACCAGCGGATCCGACTGGATAAAAATTCTCCCTTTTGCTTGGATTTCATGACATTTCCCTCCTTTTTCCTCCATTCTACTCCTTCCTTTGTACGGAAGAGGTTGGATTCTGTCGGGAAAGGAAGATAATCCCGCACAAAAAAGACTCCCTGCCGCAGGCAGAGAGTCTTTTGCTTTTGTTTATCCGCGCTGACGTTTCAACTTGCGAATATCCTCGCCAAGGAAAGGCAGCAGCTCATATTCACCCTCCAGACGGGACTGGACAGCCGCCCCGTATCGGCGGCCGATCTCATCAGGAGTCAGGTTTGTGTTGATAATGGTCTTTTTCCCTTTGGCCAGACGGGTATTCACCAGCTGGTAAATGGCACTCTGGACAAAGGTGGTGAGCATCTCCGTGCCCAAATCGTCCATAATCAGCAGATCGCAGTTCATATAGCGTGCCACATCGGCCTCACTGTCATCATCCGACTCGTGGCGGAATTTCTCCGCTTCAAACTGGGAGAAGATGTGGGCTGCCGTGTCGTACACCACGCTGTGACCGTTTTCGCTGACCACACGGGCAATGCAGGCAGAGAGGAACGTCTTGCCCAATCCCGGCGCGCCAAACAGCAGCAGGTTGCCGCTGCGCGGAGAAAACTGGTGGGCGTAATCCTGACAAATATCGAAGTTGCGCTCGGCCACCTCGCGGGGTGTGCGGCGCGTGCCGGCGCAATCGGAAGAATACCAGCGGAAATCAAAGGTCTCAAACGTCTCACTGCCCATATTCAACAACTGCGACAGTTCGGCGATCTGCTCCCGGGCATAGTATTCCTGCAAGCACTCACAAACAGCGCTGCCGCGATAGCCGCTGTCGCGGCACAAGGGGCAGTGGGGCTCTTCATCCAAATAGTTCTCGGCATAACCGTACGCCAGCAGAAGTTCGCGCCGTTCACGCTGCAGCGCCAGATTGCTGTCGCGGATCACGCGGATGGCCGGCATGGGGTCAGTGCCGCGGCTAAGCGCCGAGGCAATGATCTGGGACATGGTGCCCCGCAGCTCCTGCTCGACTTGTGCCAATCGGGGAATTTGCAGATAGAGGCGTTGACGGCGCTGTTCCATCTGCTGTGCCCGACGCTGCTTGTCCTCTTCAAACCGAGCCAGCGCCCGGCGCATCACTTTTCCATCGTAGGACATGATCCGTCCTCCTTACCACTCCAAGTATTTATCCATATCCGCCTTGCCGTTGGCTTTCTTCACGGCAGGCTTCTGCTCGTCGCCGCAGCGGATCTCCTGCACAGTGTGCCAACCCTGCTGATCCCAGCGGCGCAGGATTCCGTTGAGATAGCGCCAATTCAGCTCTTTCTTGTAGAACACCGTCTTATCATAGGCCAGCGCCACAGCTTCGGCTTCAAAGCCCATATCCATCCAACTGCGGATATAGCGCTCCTCGCTCTCCACAGGGCGGCGGTTTCCCAAGCCCAGCACCTGCATATACTGTCCCATCTGCTCGTCCCTCACGGCGCAGTTCTTCAGATAGGCGGCAGCGCTTTCCTGATCAAAAAGACCCAAGCGAGCCCAGTAGTAACCCTCTTTCTCTATCTGGCGCATGGTGGGCCGCCGGCCGGGTCCGTACCGCCGCTCGGCACGGGTGACGCAATGACTCACCAAAAGATACGCCACATCCGCAGGAATGCCCAAATCGTCATACAAACCGGCCAGAATCTGCAAATCGGCCGTCTTGAGCTTCTTGCCCAGTTTCTCCTCTACCATCGGCACCAGCATCCGGAAATCTCCGTCACCTTGCAGCATCTCGGCAAGATCTGCCGTGGTATACACAGCCCGTTCCTCCGGCGGATCCAGCGGCTTGCGCTCCACTGCGCCGGGCAGCAAGCCCAGATGCTGTAATTCACGCTCTGCCGCATCCAGCCGCAGGCGGCTCCAGCGCAAACGCTGCATCAGCTGTTCGGCCGTAACGCCGGCGCTCAGGCGCTGCAATTCCAGATACAAAAGGGCGGCATCTCCGTTATTGCTGCCGATCAGCCGCTCTACCGCGTCTGCCGTCAAAACGATGTTTTTTTCTTCTCCGCGCAGAATATATCCGCTCACCGTGCCGCCTCCTTTCCGCAGGGCATAAATTTTCTCTTATATTTTACATGAAAACCCTCTTTTCGTAAAGGGCGGCGCAGGCTTTTTCATAAATTTCTTCTTTTCGACGAAAAAGGCTTTCACGCAGGGAATTTTGTGCTATAATAAATTCTGTATTACTATATCTCGCTCCCTATATACAGACAGATACAGGAGGTCACTATGGCAAATCGTGTTACAATGAATATCTGCGGTGAGGAGTACACCCTGGTAGCAGAAGAGAGCTCCGCCTACATGGAAAAGGTGGGCGCACTGGTAGATAAAAAGATGTCCGAACTGATGAACGCCGCCCATATGGGTCGCAGCGATGCCGCCGTTCTGGCTGCCGTAAACATTGCCGACGACCTGTTCAAGGCACAGGAGAGCGCCGAAAATCTGCGCCGTCAGCTCAAGACTTATCTGGATGAAGCCGCACAGGCCAAGGCCGAGATCTCTGAACTGAAGCGCCAGCTGTTTAAGGCCCAGAGCCGCAAATGAGACCTGAGATCCTTTCTCCTGCCGGCTCCTGGGAGTCTATGGTGGCGGCCGTCCAAAACGGAGCCGACGCCGTCTATCTGGGCGTCGGAACCTTCAACGCCCGTCGCAGCGCCAAGAACTTCGCACCGGAAGACCTCTTGGCGGCGGTTCAGTATTGCCATTTACGGGATACTAAAGTCTACCTGACCGTCAACACCCTGTTGGGTGACCGCGAACTGGAAGAAGTCGCAGACCTGCTGCGCCTTGCCAGCCGCTGCGGTGTGGATGCCATCATCGCGCAGGACTGGGGCGTTTTCACGCTGGCACAGGAAGTGGCTCCGGATCTGCCGGTCCACGCCAGCACCCAGATGAGCCTGATGAGTCTGGGCGGCGCACAGAAAGCCGCTGATCTGGGTATGGAGCGTGTGGTCCTTGCCCGCGAGATGTCCCGGGATGAAATCGCGGAGGTCTGCCGCAACTGTAGTGCCGAGGTGGAAACCTTTGCCCACGGCGCTTTGTGCATGTGCTATTCCGGCCAGTGCGCCATGAGTGCGCTGATCGGCGGCCGCAGCGGCAACCGCGGCCGCTGTGCCCAGCCCTGCCGCCTGCCCTACGGCGTGAATACCGCCGCCAAAAACACCTATCCTCTTAGCTTGAAAGATTCCAACCTCTCCGCCTGTCTGCAGGAGATGGACGACATGGGCGTGGCCTGTCTGAAGCTGGAAGGCCGCATGAAGCGCCCGGAATATGTGGCGGTGATCACTTCTATCTATCGCCGCTTGCTGGACGAGGGCCGCAAGCCCACCCAGCAGGAGCAGCAGCAGCTGTACGACGCTTTTTCCCGCAGCGGATTTACCGATTGGTACTACCGCGGAAAGAAGGGCAAGGGCATGTTCGGCACCCGACCGGAAAACACGCCCGAGCCGAAAGAGCTGTTTGCCGAAGCTAAGGCCGCTTACGAAAAAGAAGACATGCGGCGCGTGGCCGTCACCATGCACTGCCGCGTTTTAGCCGACGAGCCCATCACGCTGACCGTCTGCGCCCGTGGCATGAGCGCTACCGCTCAGGGTTCCGTCCCCGAGATCGGTCGCAGCCGCGCTTTGACGGAGGACGAGCTGAAAAGCCGCCTTGGAAAAACCGGCGGAACGGTATTTACCGCCTCCGAGATCTCCGTTGTGCTGGACGAGGGTCTGATGCTCAGCGCCGGCGCTATCAACGCACTGCGGCGCGATGCTCTGTCGGCGCTGACGCAGTTGCTGGAAAATCAGCTGACCGACCGTCGCCGCGAGATGGACACCGCTCCCCTTCCTCTGGCTACAGGGCTGGCCCAACCGATGACTTTTACCTGCTCCATCGCAAAGCCCGAGCAGTTGACCGATGCCCTTGTGGACTGCGGCCCCGAATGGGTCTACGTCCCTCTGGAACTGCTGGATCGTGTGGATCTGGCGCGCTATGCCGCCCACACGCGCTTTTGCGCCGTGCTGCCCCGCGTGTTCCGCACCGCCGATGAGAAGAAATTCCGCCAGATTCTGGAGAACACGCCGCACCTGAGCGCCGTGGCCGTCAACAATCTGGGTCATCTGCCCATCGTGGAGGGTTTGGACCTCGAGATTCGCGGCGATATCGGCATGAACGTGTTCAACTCCCGTGCCCTGCTGTTTTTGCAGCAACAAGGCCTGTCCAGCGCCACCGCTTCGTTTGAGCTGCGGCACCAGCAGCTACGGGATCTGCGCAAATATCTGCCCTGCGAAGCCATTGTTTACGGCAGACTCCCGTTGATGGTGATGGAAAACTGCGTTATCTCCAACAACGTGGGCTGCAACTGCCAAAACGACAACTACCTCTCCGACCGCACCGGTGCCCGTTTCCCGCTGATGAGCGTATACGGCTGCCGCAACGAGATCGAGAACAGCAAGGTATTGTTCCTGGCCGATAAGCCGGAATTTTACTCTGCCGGCCTGCGCTGGGCGCGCCTGCGCTTTACCACAGAGTCGCCGGAGGAGTGCGTGACCATCTTCCAACGCTACTTGCAGCGCAACGAGTACACCCCCGATGATTACACGCGCGGCCTTTTTTATCGCGGTGTTGAGTAATCGCTCTGATTACAAATTGAATATTTTTCGCAAAATATTACAAATAGTTTTTATTCGAAGGATGATACCATATGGAACTGAAGATCAAAGCGCTGGATGCGCGCATCGGACGGGAAATCCCTGCCCCACGTTACGCCACAGACGGTGCCGCAGCGATGGATATTTGCGCCTGCATCGATGCCCCTCTCACCATTCCGGCCGGTGAACGGGCCGTGATCCCCACCGGTATTGCCATTGCCCTGCCCTCCAAGGAATATGTTGCGCTGATGTTTGTGCGCAGCGGCCTTGGCATCAAAAAAGGCATCTGCCTTTCCAACGGTGTGGGCGTCATTGACAGCGATTACCGCGGCGAACTGCGTGTCGGCTTGAGCAACCGCTCCTCCGAGAACTACACCATTATGCCCGGTGATCGCATCAGCCAGCTGATGGTGGTACCCGTCATGTGTCCCGTCCCCGTTTTCGTGGATGAGCTGGATGAAACCGAACGCGGCGAAGGCGGCCTCGGTTCCACAGGACGGTGAGCGTGATGGCAAAAATCGTATTGGCCTCCGGCTCTCCCCGTCGGCAGGAACTTTTGCAGCGAATCGGTATCACCGATTTTTCCGTGCGTGTGCCGGATGCAGACGAGTCCTATGATCCAACCTTGTCTCCGGAAGAAATCGTCTGCCACATCAGCCGCAAAAAATCTCTGGCGTTGGATTCTCACGAAGATGAGATCGTCATTACCGCCGACACCATGGTGTTTTTAGAGGACAAGCGGCTGGGTAAACCCAAGGACGAGGACGACGCGCTGCAGATGCTCACAGCGCTGCAGGGACGCGCCCACACCGTATGCACCGGTGTCACCGTGCGGCAGGGCGAAAAAATTCTTACCCGTGCCGCCTCTACCGCCGTCTACTTCCGCGCCGCCTCCCAGTCGGAACTGCAGGCCTATATCCGCGGTGGCGAGCCCATGGATAAAGCAGGTAGCTACGGTGTGCAGGGCCAGGGTTCTCTGCTGGTAGAACGCATTGACGGCGACTTTTTTAACGTCATGGGACTGCCCGTTGTTCTTTTGAGCCAAATGCTGCAGCAGTTTGGCGTAGATCTTTTAAGCTGAGGATCTTACATGAAAAACTTTTTTACCAAAAACGGAATCATCCTTCTGTCCACGCTGACCGCTATTGCCGTGGTATTGTGTATTGTGTCTGCCGCCTCCAGCGGAACAGGCTTCATTCATAACGCACTGGGCGTCATTGCCTCCCCTTTTCGGGCCGTCGGCGGTGCCGTCAGCGGTTGGGTAAGCGGTGTGGGTGACTATTTCGACTCGTTGGAAGCGCTGCAGGATGAAAACGCGCAGCTGCGCCAACAAGTTGCTGAGCTGGAGCGTCAGCTGCGTCAGGCCAAGGAGGACAGCGAAGAGAACGCCCGTTTGCGCGCACTGCTGAATCTGCATCAGCAGCGTCAGGATTTTGTGTTCGAATCGGCCAACATTGTCGGACGCGGCAGTTCCAACTGGTCCTCCACACTGACACTCAATAAGGGCACGCTCCACGACATCGCCGTTGGCGACTGCGTGGTAAACGAAGAAGGCTTTCTGGTGGGCGTCATCACCGATGCCGGCTTGAACTGGAGCACGGTGACCACCGTGGTAGACACCGGTTCCCAGCTGGGTGCCCGGGTCTTCCGCACCGGCGAGGTCACCGTGGCACAGGGCGATCTGTCGCTGATGAGCCAAAACCTGCTGCACCTTTCTTATCTGGAGGATGAATCCAGCCTGATGAACGGTGATCTCATCGTCACTTCCGGCCTGGGCGGTTTCTATCCGTCGGATCTGGTGATCGGCGCTGTCAAAGAGATTCGCACCGACGACACCGGTTTGAGCCGGTACGCCATCCTATCTCCGCAGGTAGATCTGTCACAGCTGAGACAGGTTTTTGTTATTACCGACTTCCAGGTTGTGGACTGAGGTATCTCTTATGACACAGAGGGATATTTTTTATAAGTGGCTGTTCTATGCGCTGCTCGGTCTGGCTTGGCTGTCCGTGCAGCAAATGGTTCTCAATTCTCTTGATTTCTGGGGCGGCGTGCATCCGTTTGTTCTGCCGCTGATCGCCGTCATGGTGGCAATTCTGGAAAAACGACACGAAAGTGCCTTCTTCGCCTTCATTGCCGGCCTGATTTGCGACCTGCTGATACCGGGCGCAATCCCTTGCTTCTACGCTTTGACGTTTCTTCTGTCCGCACTGCTGTCCGGTTTGATTGCTGGCCGCGTCATTATGCCCAGCTATCTGTGCGCCTTTGTATGCGCAATCCCCAGCATTGCACTCAGCAATCTTCTGCAGGGCTTGTTTCTGCTGTCGTCGTTCGGCGTCTCTGCCGCCGACATCCTGTGGCTCAGCGGCCGCGAGCTGCTGTTGACGCTGCCCTTTACCCCCTTGCTTTTCCTGACGTTCCGAAAAATTCGCCGTCTGATCCACAACGAGTAACCCCGAGAAAGGAGGCGCATCGTGAAAACCCCCTATCCCCTCAAGCGCCGCCTAAGCGCAGTGGCAGCCCTTTTGGGCGTTATTTTGCTGCTTTTTTCCCTCATCCTCTACGACACACAGGTGATCCACGGCAGCGAATATAAAGCGCAGTCTATGGCCAGCAACGCCACCAGTCAGGTGGTGGAAGCTTCCCGCGGCCCCATCACGGACCGTAACGGCAAGGTGCTGGTCTCCAACCGCCTCACCTATACGCTGATTTTCAGCGCAGATTCTTTCAAAACAGACGCAGCGCTCAATAGCGCCATCTGGCGTCTGCTGGAGCTTCTGCAAACCAACAACGTGGCCTGGCGCGACACGCTGCCTGTCTCCTACTCCGCCCCCTATACCATTACCACCACTTCTTTTGATGAGCGTTTTGTTCTGTTTGCTCAGAACGAGGAGCTGCCCGGCAGCGAGAACGAAGTTTTTGCACTGGACTGGTCAGCCGAACAGTTGATGGAATATCTGGTGGACCTCTTCGCGCTGAATGACAGCTATACCCCACAGCAGGCACGTCTCATCGCCGGTGTGCGCTACGAGCTGGTGGTGGCCGATCTTTTGGGCACCGACTACGTGGCAGCCGATGATATCTCCGTGGAGCTGATCAGTCAGGTCGTGGACGGCCATTTTGAAGGTGTCAAAACCGGCACTTCCTCCCTCCGTGTCTATAACACGCCCTATGCCGCTCACATTTTGGGGCGTATTGGCCCCATTTATCACGAAGAGTGGGTCGGCGACGAGGATAACGGCATTGTCGGTTATCGCGATCTGGACTATTCCATGAATGCGCTGGTAGGCAAAGACGGTGTAGAAAAGGCTTTCGAGCAATATCTCCGCGGCACCGACGGCGTCAAACTGGTGACCACCAGCAGCGACGGTAAAGTTACCGGCGAATTTTATTTGTCCGAACCCCAGCCGGGCAACACCGTGGCATTGACGCTGGATATTGATTTGCAGGCTGCAACTGAGGAGTCGTTGGCGCGCGTCATCGGCGCGATGGAAGCCTCCGACAACCGCACACGCGGCGGTGCCGCCGTAGTCATCGGCGTCGGTTCCGGCGAGGTGTTGGCCATGGCCTCTTATCCCACCTATGATCTGTCTCGCTTTGACGAGCTGTATGACCAGCTGATCAGCGATGCGCAAGGGGCGCCCCTATTCAACCGCGCCACAGACGGCACTTACGCACCCGGCTCCACCTTCAAGCCCATTACCGCTGTCGCCGCTTTGGAGAGTGGTATCATCCGCCCCTATACTACCATTCTTGACCGCGGTATTTATGACTACTACTCCAGCCCCCAGCCCATGTGCTGGATCTATTCCCAGTGGGACACCACCCACGGCGCCATCGACGTCACCGAAGCGATCACCGTTTCGTGCAACTATTTCTTCTATGAGGTCGGTCGTCTGACCGGCATTGATACCCTTTCTTCTTACGCCCGCCAGTTCGGTTTCGGCCAGTCTACCGGCATCGAAATCGGCGACTCTGCCGGCGCATTAGCAAGCCCGGAATACGCCGAAGCGTACGGTCTGGAATGGACCGACGGTCAGACGCTGACCGCCGCCATCGGACAAAGCTACAATCTTTTCACGCCGCTGCAACTGGCCAATTATACCGCCACGTTGGCCGGCGGCGGTGAGCACTATCAGGTGCATCTACTGAAAAACGTCAAATCCTACAACAATACCGAGCTCATCTACGCTTCCGACAGTGAACCGCTGAACACCGTAGAAATCAGCGACAGCACCCTCGACGCTGTGCTGGAAGGTATGCATGATTTGACCACCGGCAGCCTGTACTACGAATTCCAAAACTGCATCGTTTCTGCCGGCGCCAAAACCGGCACCGCAGAAGTTGGCGGCGGTGATGTCAACGGTGTCTTCATCGCCTTTGCCCCCTACGATAATCCTCAGATCGCCGTGGCTGTGGCCATCGAGAAAGCCGAAGCCGGTGCCGATCTGGCCCCCGTTGCCGTGGATATCCTCAACGCCTATTTCTCCCGCAGCGAAATCGGCACTGCGATTCTCGGCGAAAATACTCTGATCCAATAACAAGGAGATCCCCTCATGTCTGCCAGTTATGTTTTTGATCCCCGTGACACACGTTACAAGTCCCCCTTTGGTGCTGTCACCTGCGGCGAAGAAGTGCGCTTTACCCTGCGGCCTCTGGCCAAGGAGCGTTTTGTGTCCTGCTCGCTGCTGATTTGGCAGGAGTTCGGCTTCTGCAGTCAGGAAATCGAGCTGGATGCCCCCGGCGAAGGCCTCTTCACCGGCACGTTGACCGCCCCCGAAGAGCCCGATCTGATCTGGTACGGTTTTCGCTTCACCCGGGCCGACGGACAAAATGTGTGGCTCGGCAAAAACGGATACGGTTCTCAGCAGGCCATGCTTAGCTGGCAGCTGACGGTTTATGACGGCAAATCCACCACCCCGGAGTGGTTCGGCAGCGGCGTCACTTACCAAATTTTTCCAGATCGTTTTTGCCGTCTTTCCGTTCCGGATGCTTCCGGCATGGTGGGCAACCGCGTCGTACACCGGAATTGGGACGAGCCCATGGTCCATCGCCCCGATGAAAAGGGCGAAATCCTTAATAACGACTATTTTGGCGGCAGCCTGCAGGGCATCCGCTCCAAGTTGGATTATCTGCAGAGCCTGTCGGTAACCACTTTGTATCTGTGCCCCATTTTCGAAGCTGCCAGCAACCACCGCTATAATACCGCCGACTATATGCGTGTCGACCCCATGCTGGGCACGGAGGAGGACTTCCGCCAGCTTTGCGCCGAAGCAGCGCAGCGCGGCATCCGCATTATGCTGGACGGCGTTTTCAATCACACCGGCAACAACAGCCGCTACTTTAACGCCGAAGGATACTATCCCGAGCTGGGCGCCGCCCAGAGCAAGGATTCCCCCTATTACCATTGGTTCAACTTCACTCACTGGCCCAACCGATATGACTCCTGGTGGGGCATCCATACTCTGCCCGCCGTCAACGAAAACCATCCCGACTACCGCGATTTTATTATCTCCGGTCGGGACAGCGTTGTGCGCCATTGGCTCCGCGCCGGTGCTTCCGCCTGGCGTTTGGATGTGGCAGATGAGCTGCCCGACGACTTCATCGCCGATATTCGCCGCGTCATGGCAGAAGAGAAGCCCGACAGCTCCCTGCTGGGCGAGGTCTGGGAAGACGGCACCACCAAGATTGCCTATTCTCGCCGCCGACGCTATCTGCTGGGCAGCGAAACCCACGGTCTGATGAACTACCCCTTCCGCACCGCTATTCTGGCTTGGCTCACCGGTGGTGATGCCGCCGCTTTCCGCGAGACGATGGAAACGCTCCGGGAAAACTATCCCCCCCAGGCCTTTTATTCCTCGCTGAACATTCTGGGCACCCACGACACCCCCCGTATCCTGACTCTGCTGGGCGTGGATGCCGACACTACCCCTGCCACCAAGGACGAGCGCGCCGCCTATCGTCTGAGCCCAAAGGAATATCAGAGAGGTTTGGCTCGTCTGAAGCTGGCCACCATGCTGACCTTTACCTTCCCCGGCTCCCCCACCGTGTTCTATGGGGACGAGGCCGGCATGCAGGGCTTTGAAGATCCCCTCAACCGCGGCACCTTCCCTTGGGGCAAGGAAAACGAAGAACTTCTGGCCTTTTACCGCATGTTGGGCGCGCTGCGCAAATCCCGCCCCTCCCTGCAGCGCGGCGATATTACTTATCTCTACGCCAAGTCCGGCGGTCTGGTCTTCCGCCGCACGCTGGACGGCGAAACCACCGTCACCGCGCTGAACGCCGGTGAGGAGCCTTTGGAGCTGACTATCAGCTGGGATGCCCCCACCGCCACCGACACCGTGACCGGACAGAAGTATTGCGTACGGGATGGCCTTTTGCACCTGTACCTTCCTGCCGCAAGCGGCAAGATCCTGATCTGATCCTACGACAAGGGCAATGTTTCACGTGAAACATTGCCCTTGTCTTTTTTCTTCCATGTTTCACGTGAAACATCACGTTTTTCGAAATTTTTGGTTGAAACCTGATTTCTTTGTGATATACTTATTTTGTTACACTATTGACTACAGAAAGCGAGTGGGCTATTCGTGGCAAAAATCGTTGCAATCGTAAACCAAAAAGGCGGCGTGGGAAAGACCACCACTTGTGTCAACCTGACCGCTGCTCTGAAACTCTCCGGCAAGCGCGTCCTGATGTGCGACTTTGACCCTCAGGCCAATGCCACCAGCGGCATGGGCGTGGACAAGTCCCTCTCCAATGGCGTATATGATGTGCTGATCAACGGCAAGGATGTGCGCCGCGCCATTGTTGCCACCCCCTACGGCGACGTGCTGCCCAGCAGCAAAGCGCTGGCCGGTGCCGGCATCGAAATGATCGCCATGGATGATCGCCAGTTCCTGCTGAAGAAGGCGCTGGACGAAGTGCGCGAGGATTATGACTTCATTCTCATCGATTGCCCCCCCTCGCTGGAGCTGCTGACCCTCAACGGCCTGTGCGCAGCCGACACGCTGCTGGTTCCGCTGCAAGGCGAATACTTCGCGCTGGAAGGACTCAGTGACCTGATGAACACCGTGCGCATCGTACGGCGCAGCATGAACCCCTCTCTGGACATTGAAGGCGTCCTGCTGACTATGTTCGACGGCCGCACCAATCTGGCCATTCAGGTGGCACAGGAAGTCAAGCGCTTCTTCCCCGGCAAGGTCTACGCCACCGTGATTCCCCGCAACATCCGCCTTTCCGAGGCTCCCAGCCACGGAAAGCCCGTCACCGCCTACGACCGCGGCTGCCGCGGTTCCGAGGCCTATCTGCAACTGGCGCAAGAATTTCTGCGCAAAAATTCCTGAAAGGAGCCTTTTCTATGGCAAGCACCCCCAAAGGTCTGGGCAAAGGCCTGGCCGCCCTTCTGGGCGACGACGTCATGAGCTCCCAGGAGGAAAAGAGCAACCTGTACCTGCCCATTTCCCAAGTGGAAAGCTGCTCCTCCCAGCCCAGAAAACAATTTGATCCCGACGCCCTTGCCGATTTGGCAGACTCCATCCGCGAGCACGGCATTATCCAACCCCTCACCGTGCGCAAGCTGCAATCGGGCTATTATCAGATCATCGCCGGCGAGCGCCGCTGGCGCGCAGCCCGTATGGCCGGACTGACGCAGGTTCCTGCCATCGTCATCGAGGCCGATGACCGCAAGGCCATGGAGCTGGCCATGATCGAAAATCTTCAGCGCGAAGATCTGAACCCCATCGAAGAAGCCGAAGGCTATCAAGTCCTGATGGACACCTACAACATGACACAGGAGGAAGCCGCCGGTCGGGTAGGCAAGTCTCGCAGTACTGTGGCAAACGCCTTGCGTCTTTTGAAACTGTGCCCTCCCGTTCGCGCCATGGTGGAAGATGGCCGCCTCTCCGGCGGACACGCCCGTACGCTGATCCCCCTCACCGCCGAGCTTCAGGAAACCGCCGCAGCCGCTATCCTCAAAAACGACCTGTCCGTTCGCCAGACCGAACTGCTGGTCAAGAAGCTGACGGCAGAAAAGAAACCCGAAACGCCCAAGACCGGCATCTCCGTCAATTATGCCGAAGAGGCCGCCCGAGAACTGGGCAGCAGTCTGGGACGCGGCTGCCGCATCGTTTCCGGCCGCAAAAAGGGCCGCATTGAGCTGGAGTATTACAGCATGGACGATCTCAACGACCTGCTGGACGCCCTGCACACCCTGAAAAAGAAATAATTGTTTCACGTGAAACATCACACCATATAACATTAAAGGAGCTATCTATCATGCTTGATATTCGCTTTGTTCGTGAAAATCCCGAAATCGTCAAGGAAAACATCCGCAAAAAGTACCAGAACGCCAAGCTGCCTCTGGTGGACGAAGCCATTGCTCTGGACGCCGAAAAGCGCGCCGCCGAGTCCGAGGCCAACGAACTGCGCGCCAGCCGCAACGCCCTGTCCAAGCAGATCGGCATGCTGATGGGCCAGGCCAAGAAAGACCCCAGCAAGCTGGCCGAGGCAGAAGCCGTCAAGGCTCAGGTCAAAGCCAACGCCGACCGTCTGGCCCAGCTGGAAGTCATGGAGGAAAAGCTGGCCGAACAGCTGGCTCAGATCATGAAGGTCATCCCTCAGATCATCGATCCCTCCGTACCCATCGGCCCCGATGACAGCCACAACGTGGAAGTGGAGCGCTTTGGCGAGTGCAAGGTTCCCACCTTCCCCATCCCCTACCACACCGACATCATGGAGTCCTTCGACGGCATCGATCTGGAGGCTGCCGGCCGCGTCTCCGGCTCCGGCTTTTACTACCTGCTGGGTGACATCGCCCGTCTGCACGAGGCCGTTCTGGCCTACGGCCGCGACTTTATGATCGACAAGGGCTTCACCTATTGCATCCCCCCCTTCATGATCCACGGCAACGTGGTGGAAGGCGTTATGTCCCAGACCGATATGGACGGTATGATGTATAAGATCGAAGGCGAGGACCTGTACCTGATCGGCACCTCCGAACACTCCATGATCGGCCGCTTCATCGACCAGATCGTTCCCAGCGAAAAACTCCCCCAGACCCTGACTTCCTATTCCCCCTGCTTCCGCAAAGAGAAGGGTTCCCACGGCATCGAGGAGCGCGGCGTGTACCGCATCCACCAGTTTGAAAAGCAGGAGATGATCGTGGTCTGCAAGCCCGAGGAGTCCAAGGACTGGTACGAAAAGCTGTGGCGTTACAGCGTGGAGCTGTTCCGCAATCTGGATATTCCCGTCCGTCAGCTGGAGTGCTGCTCCGGCGACCTGGCCGACCTGAAGGTCAAGTCCTGCGACATCGAGGCCTGGTCTCCCCGTCAGCAGAAGTTCTTCGAAGTCTGCTCCTGCACCAACATGGGTGACGCTCAGGCTCGCCGCCTGAAGATCCGTTACAAGGACGAAAACGGCAAGCCCCAGCTGTGCCACACCCTCAACAACACCTGCGTCGCTCCTCCCCGTATGCTGATCGCCTTCCTGGAAAACAATCTGCAGGAAGACGGCACCGTGCTGATCCCCGAGGTACTGCGCCCCTACATGGGCGGCTGCGAGAAGCTGACCCCCAAAAAATAATTCCAATTCGTAATATATAGATAAATTAATACTTTTTGTATAGGAGCTGTTTGTATGAAAAAGTTCTTCCAGGAATTCAAGGCATTCGCCATGCGCGGCAATGTCGTGGACATGGCCGTCGGCGTTGTCATCGGCGGCGCATTCGGCAAGATCACGACCTCCATCGTTAACGACATCATCATGCCCCTGATCTCCATGATCACCGGTGGCGTGGACTTCTCCCAGTGGAAATGGGTACTGAAGCAGGCTGTTGTGGACGCAGAAGGCGTTGTTACCTCCGCCGAGGTAGCCGTGAAGTTCGGCAGCACCATCGCCATCATTCTGGACTTCATCATCATCGCCTTTGCCGTGTTCTGCCTGGTCAAGGCCCTGAACGCCCTGCGCCGCAAGGAAGAAGAACCGGCGCCTGCACCGGAGCCCGTTCCCGAGCCCGAGCCTGCTCCCACCGCCGAAGATCTGCTGGCTGAAATCCGCGACCTGCTGAAGGAGCAGAAGTGAGAAGCGTCGAGAAATTGCTGCAAGACGGCCTACAGGCATTGGGGTTGGACAGCGCCAAGAGCCAGCAACTCCTCACCTTTGCCGAATTGCTGCTGGAAAAAAATCAGGTCATGAACCTGACCGCCATCACCGAGCCTAAAGATGTTGCGCAGCTCCATCTGCTGGACTGCGCCGCGGTGTTGACTTTTGCCGATCTTAAGGGAAAGCGCGTGGTGGACGTGGGCACCGGTGCCGGATTTCCCGGCATGCCGCTGCAGATTCTGGAACCCACCGCCAAGCTGACACTGCTGGACAGTCTCAATAAGCGCATCGGCTTTTTGCAGGAAGTCTGCGACCAACTGGGTCTGCAGCAGACTCATTGCGTCCACGGAAGAGCCGAAGAGTACGCACGGGATCACCGGGAGTCTTTCGACTTCGCCACCTCCCGTGCCGTGGCCGCACTGAATGTATTGTGCGAGCTGGCCCTCCCCATGGTGAAAGTAGGTGGCGCATTCCTCGCCATGAAGTCCGTAGACTGTGACGAAGAACTGCGTCAGGCAAAAAGCGCCATCGCCCAGCTGGGCGGCAGCGTGGAGTCCGTGCAGGATTACACCATTCCCGGCACCGATGTGCGCCACCGGCTGATTGTAATCCGCAAGGTTAAGCCCTCCCCCGTTGCCTTCCCCCGTGCATTTGCAAGAATCAAGAAAAACCCTCTTATTTAATCGAATTTTTGGCAATTTTTGGATTTCCCCTTGAAACGAGGTGTCTTTATGGGTAAAATCATCGCAGTGGTATCCGGAAAGGGTGGCACAGGAAAAACTTCCTTTACCGCAAACGTAGGTATCGCTCTGGCCGAAATGGGTTTGCGCACATTGTGCGTAGACTGCGATATCACCCTGCGCAATTTGGATCTTGCCCTTGGCCTAAGCGACAGCGCCATGATGGACTTCTGCGATGTGGCCAAAGGCCGGTGCACGCTGTCCAGTGCCACCGTCACACACCACAAGTATAGCCAGCTTCATTTGCTGACCGCACCTCAGACCGCCGACGCTCTGGAAGTCAGCCAATCCCAAATGAGCCAGCTGGCAAAAAATATCCGGGAAAATTTCGACTATTGCCTGATTGATGCTCCTGCCGGACTGGGCCTCGGTTTCCGTCTGGCTACCTTCTGTGCCGACAGCGTGGTGGTTGTCACCACCACCGATAACTCCGCTTTGCGCGATGCCCAGCGCACCGTGATGGAGCTGAACCACTTCCCCAAGGGAAGCGTTCATCTGGCCGTGGGCCGCGTGCAGAAGAAAATGCTCAAGGCACTGCATACCACCATTGATGATGCCATCGATACCGCAGGTCTCCCCCTGATCGGCGTGATTCCGGAGGACAGCGATGTTCCCTCCGCCCTCAACCGCGGCATCGCTTTGCGAGACTTCAATTTCTATGCAGCTCGCGCCTACGAAAATATCGCTCGCAGACTGAGCGGCGAAAAAGTTCCCTTAATGCGCATCTGATCCTGCGCGCAGCCTATAGAGAGGAGAAGATCCCCATGAATATCGCACTGATCGCCCACGACAACCGAAAAGAGCTGCTGACCCAGTTTTGTACCGCTTACTGCGGCATTCTTGCCCAGCACACTCTGTGCGCCACGTCTGCTACCGGCCGGCAAATCAGCGAAGCCACCGGGCTGAACGTGCATCGTTTCCTGTCTTTCACCCACGGCGGCGGCCAGCAGATCGGTGCCCGTATCGCTTATAACGAAATCGATATGGTGCTCTGCTTTGACGACCCCAACACCAAAACCACCAACGAAGACATCACCTATATCTTCCGTCTGTGCGACCAGAACAACATCCCCTACGCCAGCAATCTGGCCACCGCCGAGATGCTGGTTCTGGGTCTTGCCCGCGGCGATCTGGATTGGCGCAGCATTGTCAATCCCAAACCCCGTCCTTTCACCACTTGACTTTTCTCGGAAAAGCGCATACAATCTACGATGGTATTTAACCGCGACGATGTCGCAGGAGTAATTCTGATACACCGCCCCAGAGAGGCGCGCCTTTGGCTGTAAGCGCGCTGCGGCAGGCAGAACCAAGACAGCGACTGAGCGGGGATGGAAACATTCGCGGCTCGCTCCCCGCACCAAGGAGCACGAAAGGGCATCCCACCAGATGCCGAATTTGGGTGGCACCACGAAGCGTTACGCTCTCGTCCCAAAATCAGGGGACGAGAGCGTTTTTTTATCCTCTTTTCCGCAAAATACGAAATTTCTTCACATAAAGGAGCGATCCCACATGGCAAAAATGACCCCTCGCACCCTCTCGGGCTTCATGGAACTGCTGCCTGCACCCCAGCAGCAGATGGAACGGATGATGGAGATCCTGCGCACCACCTACTCCCGTTACGGTTTCACCCCTCTGGATACCCCCGTCATCGAATCCAGCGACGTGCTGCTGGCCAAAGGCGGCGGCGAAACAGAAAAGCAGATCTACCGCTTTACCAAGGGCGATGCCGACCTGAGTTTGCGCTTCGACCTGACGGTCCCTCTGGCCAAGTATGTGGCCCTGCACTATAATGACCTCTCCTTCCCCTTCCGCCGCTACCAGATCGGCAAAGTTTACCGCGGCGAACGCGCCCAGCGCGGTCGCTTCCGCGAGTTCTATCAGGCCGACATCGACATTATCGGCGACGGCAAGCTGGATATTATCAACGAAGCAGAGATTCCTGCCATCATCTGCCAGACCTTCACCGCTCTGGGCCTCAAGCGCTTCCAGATCCGCGTGAATAACCGCAAGATCCTCAACGGCTTCTATGCCATGCAGGAGCTGGCCGACAAGTCCGGCGATATCATGCGCACGGTGGACAAGCTGGATAAGATCGGCGCCGAGAAGGTACGCAAGCTGCTGATCGATGAGATCGCCCTCACCGAAGCTCAGGCCGATGAGATTCTGAAGTTTATTGCCATCACCGGCAGCAACGAAGAGGTGCTCGCCGCTCTGCAGAACTATGCCGGCCGCAACGAAGTCTTCGATGAAGGTCTCAGCGAGCTGAACACCGTGGCGAAATATCTGGCCGCCTTCGGCGTGCCCGAAGCCAACTTCGCCGTGGATCTGACCATCGCCCGCGGCCTCGACTACTATACCGGCACCGTGTATGAAACCACCCTGCTCGACCATCCCGAGATCGGCTCGGTCTGCTCCGGCGGCCGCTACGATAATCTGGCCGAGTACTACACCGACCGCCAGCTGCCCGGCGTGGGCATTTCCATCGGCCTGACCCGTCTGTTCTACGTACTGGGCGAGCAGGGTCTGCTGAATCCCCAGCTGCCCACCGCTCCGGCCGACGTGCTGATCCTGCCCATGACGGAGGATCTGGCCCCTGCCATCTCTCTGGCCACGCAGCTGCGCAGCGCCGGCATCCGCACCCAGCTCTATACCGAGCAGAAGAAGTTCAAGGCCAAGATGAACTACGCCAACAACCTGGGCATCCCCTATGTGGTGTTCCTTGGCGATGATGAAATTGCCGCCGGCGTGGTGGCCTGCAAAGATATGGTCACCGGTGAGCAGACCAAGCTGGGCTTCGATGAAACCCTGTCCCGTATCTGCGCCGGTCTGGCCGAGAAGAATTCCGGCTGCGTGATTCTGGAAAAGTGATTCCACACTGTAATATCGCCTCTATATCATACAAATTGTAATAACTATTCACCTGAAAAGGAGATTTTAACTATGATGCAATCCCGTACTCATACTTGCGGTCAGCTGCGCCTCAGTGACGCCGGCCAGCAGGTCAAGATCGTCGGCTGGATGGAAAACGTCCGCGAAGTGGGCAGCAACTTCGCCTTCGTCGTGCTGCGTGACTTCTACGGCACCACTCAGGTGGTCATCGAGAGTGAAGACATGATGGCCGCTATCCACGGTCTGAACAAGGAGTCCACCATTTCCGTCGAGGGTCTGGTGCGCGAGCGTTCCAGCAAGAACCCCAAGCTGCCCACCGGCGAGATCGAAGTGGTCCCCACCAAGATCGAGGTTCTGGGCCGCTGCCGTCACAACAGCCTGCCCTTCGAGATCAACCGCTCCCGTGAAGCCGATGAGATGGCCCGCCTGAAGTACCGCTATCTGGATCTGCGCAACCCTGCCGTAAAGAACAACATCATTCTGCGCTGCAACGTGGTGTCCGCGCTGCGTCAGGCCATGACCGAGCACGGCTTCCTTGAGATCACCACCCCCATCCTCACCGCCTCTTCCCCCGAAGGTGCCCGTGACTATCTGGTGCCTGCCCGTAAGCACCCCGGCAAGTTCTACGCTCTGCCTCAGGCTCCCCAGCAGTTCAAGCAGCTGCTGATGACCTCCGGTTTCGACCGTTATTTCCAGATCGCTCCCTGCTTCCGCGATGAGGACGCTCGCGGCGACCGCAGCCCCGGCGAATTCTATCAGTTGGATATGGAGATGGCTTTCGCTACGCAGGACGACGTGTTCGCCGTTCTGGAGGATGTGCTGCCCCCCATCTTTGCCAAGTACGGCACCTATGATATCGCCTCTTCCGCTCCCTTCCGCCGCATCCCCTTCAACGAGGCCATGGAGGTCTACGGCTCCGATAAGCCCGACCTGCGTATCGACCTGACCGTTCAGGATGTGACCGAAGAGCTGCAGAACTGCGGCTTCGGCCCCTTCGAAGGCCAGACCGTCAAGGCCATCGTTGTCTCCGACTGCAAGCTGGCCCGCAAGGCCATCGACAAGCTCTGCGCCGACGTGGAGATCCAGTCCGGCAACAAGGCTTACTGGTTCAAGATGGACGAAAACGGCGAGATCGCCGGCGGCATCTCCAAGTTTGCCGCTCCCCTGAAGGATGCCCTGACCGCCAAGCTGGGTCTGCAGCCCAACTGCTTCGTCGGCCTCACCGCCGGCAAGAAGCTGGTAGCTCAGAAGACCGCCGGCGTGCTGCGCAACAAGCTGGGCCAGGCCTGCCCCGAGCACATGGATACCGAGCGCTACGAGTTCTGCTGGATCGTGGACTTCCCCATGTACGAAATCGGTGAGGAGTCCGGCGAGCTGGAGTTCTGCCACAACCCCTTCTCCATGCCCAGCGGCGGTATGGAAACGCTGCTGAAGGTGGAGCGCGGCGAAGTGGATCCTCTGGACATCACCGCCGACCAGTACGATCTGGTCTGCAATGGCGTGGAGCTCTCCTCCGGTGCCGTCCGTAATCACGACCCCGACATCATGATCAAGGCCTTTGAGCTGGTCCGTCTGGGTGAGGAAGACGTGAAGAGCAAGTTCCCTGCCATGTACAACGCCTTTACCTACGGCGCACCTCCTCATGCCGGCATTGCTCCCGGCGTGGACCGCATGGTCATGCTGCTGGCCGGCGAAGCTTCCATCCGTGAAATCATCCCCTTCCCCATGAACAAGAATGCACAGGATATCATGATGGACGCCCCCTCCGCCGTTACCCAGAAGCAGCTGGATGAGCTGCACATCGCCATCGTGGGCGTGGAAGAATAATTTCCCAAAACTTTACAGCGGCGAACGAAAAATTTCGTTCGCCGCTTGTGTTTTTTTCCACTTTGTGGCACACTATGGGAAAGGAGTTGAAACCTATGGCAACCGAAAAACTCTATTACTCCGACGCGTATTGCAAGACCTTTGACGCCACCGTCCTCTCCTGTGAGCAGGGCAAGTCCGGCTGGCTGGTCACCCTTGACCGCACCGCTTTCTATCCCGAGGGCGGCGGCCAACCTGCCGACCACGGCACGCTGGGCGGCGTCGCCGTCACCGATGTTCACGAAAAGGACGGGATCATCACCCACACCTGCGCTGCGCCCCTGCCCATCGGGACCGCTGTCTACGGCGAAATCGACTGGCAGCGCCGCTTTGACCATATGCAGCAGCATTCCGGCGAACACATCGTCAGCGGCATGCTGTGCGCGACTTTCCATTGCGACAACGTGGGCTTCCACATGGGTAATGACTTGGTCACCATCGACTATAACGCCGACATGACGTGGGACGACGTGCTGGCCATCGAGACTCGCGCCAATCAGTATCTCTGGGAAAACCACCCCTTCGTGGCCACTTACCCCACCGCCGAGGAATTGGAAGCGCTGGACTACCGCAGCAAAAAGGCCCTCACCGGTCAGGTCCGTATCGCCTCTTTCCCCGGCGCCGATACCTGCGCCTGCTGCGGCACCCATGTGGCGCAAAGCGGCGAAGTGGGCCTTGTCAAATTTCTCTCTTGCCAGAAATTCCGCAGCGGTGTCCGGCTGGAACTGGTCTGCGGCCAGCGCGCCATGGCGCTTCTGGCACAAAATTGGGAGCAAAACCGCGCCATCGGTCAAGCGCTCTCCGTCAAGGGCGAAAAAACCTTTGCTGCCGTGCAGCGCCTGCAGACAGAACTGACAGAAACCAAGCTGCGCACCGCCGCGCTGGAGGAGGACTCCTTCCGCCGCACCGCACAGGAGTATGCCGGTCGCGGTGACGTGCTGCTGATTGTCCCACCCCTGCAGGGCGACGGGGTAAGACGGCTGTGCGACGCCGTCAGCCAGACCTGCGCCGGTCGCTGCGCCGTATTCAGCGGCGAAGATGGCGCCTATAAATACGCCCTCATCCACGCCGGTCACGATATTCGCCAGTTGGTCAAAGACCTCAATGCCGCTCTGAACGGCCGCGGCGGTGGACGCGACGGCTTTGCCCAAGGCAGCGTGCAGGCAGCGGAAACAGAAATTCGTACATTTTTTGAAAATAACTAAGGAGGACATTACTATGAGCGATCTGGAACTGGAATTCACCACCCCCGAGGACGAGTCTGTCCCCACCATTATGCTGATCGATGACGACGGCAAGGAAGAGGCCCATCAGATTCTCAGCTGGATGGAGTATGAAGGCCGTGAGTTTGCCGTGCTCTGCCCCGTTGACATCGAAGATGGCGCAGAAGTCGGCCTCGTCATTATGGAAAGTGTCAACGGCGACTCTCTGGAATTCGTCTCCGACGAAGCCATCACCAACGCCGTGTTCGACGCCTTTATGGAGAGCTTCGGCGAAGAATAATCCCCACCAAACGAAAAGAGACAGACCCGACGGTCTGTCTCTTTTTTTGCGCTTTTTCAACTTGCAGTTGCAAATTTATATATATAATATATAATTAAGCCTATACAAGAAAATTCTGCCGCTTTTTCCACAACCGTGGGAAAGAATCGACAAAAGGAGCGTGTGTATGAAAGGCTTTTTGAAAGGTGTCTTTTCCGTTGTTTATCTCGTTTTTGCCGCTAAATTAGGCATCAAAATTTTTAACGGTCTACTGCCGCTCATCAACGATTTCTTTGACAGCGCAGACATGAACTCTCCTCTCTTTTGTATCATCTGGGCCGGTTTTGTCACACTTTTATATGCCGGTGCAGCTCTTGCTTTGCTTGTCTTCCTGCTCCCCGGCAACAACAAGGAAAAGAGTTCGCCAAAATCCACCACCCAAAGCCAGCGGCCTGCTCAGGCGCAGACGACCCGTCCCGCAACCACCCACACCGCGGCTGCCCGTCCCGTCCAGGCCCAAACTGCAAGACCTG
Organism: Vescimonas sp.; assembly: GCA_045612165.1. GTDB lineage: Bacteria > Bacillota > Clostridia > Oscillospirales > Oscillospiraceae > Vescimonas. The sequence goes on along the minus strand of JAZKYM010000015.1, from coordinate 4,748 downwards.
CCGCAACTCAGCCTCGTCCTGCGCAAAAGCCGACGCCCAAGCCTGCCGCCAAACCGGTCAACAACTCCTCCAAAAAAATCGCCGCCGACTATGTCAAGGCCTTCCCCGGCGCACTGAAGGGCCTGATCCCCGGATTTATCCTGTTTTTTGTATTCGGCCTGATCAACGATTTCACCGACGGCAGCAACACACTTACCACGCTGGCCGTTCTCTCCCTCCTCATCTGCCCCATCATCGGTTACATCTCCGCCCTGAACGATCAGCCCGGCCAGCGCAAGCTGAAAGCCAATGAGCAAGCTCATGCCGATGATCTGGAGAAGAGTCTGAAAGCCAATTTGGACATTCTGAACCAAGGCTGCGGCGTAACGCAGGAGTCCATCAGCCGTTACGCCAGCGCCTGCGACAACCTAGTTTCTCTTATCTCCTGGAACTTCTTTGATTCTCGCTATAAGCACATGCTCGATCCCTATCGGCATGCCGTCTATGAGCGCACCTGGCCCGTCTTTAACTGGCGCAACGGAAAATACGAAGTTGCCGTTGGCGAAGAGTTGGCCGACCGCCTTCATAACGCAATTGAAAAAAGAGCAAACGAGCGCAAAGAAGAACACGAGCGCAAGATGCGCCAATATAAATAATTCAACCATAAGGAGGCACCACCATGGACTATTACTGCAAGTGCAAAAACTGTAAGGAGTGCGATCCCAGCGAGCGCAACGGCTACAAATGGTACTGCGAAGAGTTCGGTATCTATGTGGATCCCGATGAGGTCATCGAGTGCAAAAGCTATCGCGAGCGCTGAACCAGCAAGAAAAGGAAACGGCAGGAAAAATACCTGCCGTTTCCTTTTTTAGGGGTTTTCTTTTCCGTTTTTTTGTGTTATAGTAATAAATTGTATTTTGCCGTAAAGGATGATCCCCATGAAAGAAAATAAGCTGGGCGTTATGCCCATTAAAAAACTGATCTGGAACATGTCCCTGCCCATCATTGCGTCCATGCTGGTGCAGGCGCTCTACAACATTGTGGACAGCATCTTCGTTGCCCTCATCAGCGAGCAGGCCCTCACCGCCGTTTCTCTGGCTTTCCCTGCCCAGCAGCTGATCATGTCTCTGGCCGTCGGTACCGCCGTCGGTGTCAACGCCCTGTTGGGTCACGCGCTGGGTGCCGGCAACCACAAACGGGCCAACGACGTGGCCTGCAACGGTCTGTTTCTGGCCATCGCTTCTGCCGTGGTCTGCTGCGTGCTGACACTCCTGCTCTCCAACACCTTCTTCTCCGCCCAGACGCAGGTGCAGGAGATCATCGACATGGGCAACAGCTACCTGCGCATCGTCGGCTGCATCTCTGTGGGTGTTTTCGTTCAAGTCACCTTTGAGCGTCTCCTGCAGTCCACCGGCCGCAGCATCCTCAGCATGCTCACGCAGGGTGCCGGCGCCATTATCAACATCATTCTCGACCCCATTTTCATCTTCGTCTTTGATATGGGCGTCGCCGGCGCCGCTTGGGCCACCGTTGCCGGTCAGATCTGCGCCTGCCTTCTGGCCATCTACCTCAACCACACCAAAAATCACGAGATCCACCTGAACTTCCGCGGCTTCCGTCCCAGCGGCCAGATCATCGGCAGCATCTATTCCATTGCCGTCCCCTCCGTCATCATGCTGGCCCTCGGCTCGGTGATGACCTTCCTGATGAACAAGATCCTCATCACCTACCACGCCGCCAAGGAAACCGCTGCTACCGTTTACGGCGTCTACTTTAAGCTCAACAGCTTCGTCTTTATGCCCATCTTCGGTCTGAACAACGGCGTTGTGTCCATTCTGGCCTATAACTACGGCGCTCGCAACCGCAGCCGCATGATGGAAACCATTAAGCGCAGCTGCCTGTACGCCCTGCTGATTATGACGGTCGGCATGATCATCTTCCTGACTGTCCCCAACTTCCTGCTGCGCCTGTTCAGCGCCACCGACGCCATGCTGGCCGTCGGCGCACCTGCCCTGCGCATTATCTCCATCAGCTTCCCCACCGCCGCCATTACCATCGCCATGAGCACGATTTTCCAGGCTACCGCCAAGTCGATTTATTCCACCGCCGTCTCCTTCGTGCGCCAGCTGATCATCCTGCTGCCTGCCGCCCTCATTCTGGCCATTATCGGACAGAACTCCGGCAACCATAATCTGGTCTGGTGGTGCTATCCCATTGCCGAAATCGGTTCTCTGGCCGTCACCTTTATCTGCTTCTCCCGTCTCAAGCGCAAAATCCTCAACACGCTGCCCGAGCACGGCGAAAACACGGAGGAAAACGCCTGATGCCCCGGTTGATCATCGGTCAGGTACTTGGTATTCTGGCCACCATCATCACCGCCGTCTCCTACCAGATGAACAACAAGCGTTCTTTGCTGCTGGTGCAGACCGCCGCCACCCTGTGCACCTGCCTTGCCTATCTCTTTTTGGGCGCGACCTCCGGCTTTGCGCTGAACGTGGTGTGCATCCTGCGCAACGTGGTGTTTTATTTCCAGAAAAACACCGGCAAAGGCCCTCTTCTCGCCGCCTCGCTGTTGGCGTTGTGCATGGTGGTCATCGGCGCCTTCTCCTGGCAGGGCCCCGTCTCTCTTTTGATCATCGTCGCTCTCGCCGCCAACACGGTGTTCCTCTCCTTCGGTAATCCCCAGCTGCTGCGAAAGAGCATCCTCGGCACATCCACCATGGTGCTGCTGTATAATGTGTTCGTCTTCTCTCTGGGCGGCATTGCCAACGAAGGTTTGGCCATCGTCTCCTCCATCGTAGGAATCATCCGTTTTCGTAAAGAAAAAAACGCATAAAAAACACCCCGGAAGTATCCGGGGTGTCATAAAACAGTTACAGTCCCGGCAGATAATCCTGCCGGGACTGTTCTTGTATCACTCACATTGATGTGATAGAATATATCCAACAATTAGACAAACTTGAATTTGTCTAAGAGTTTGCACCGCACCAAAGGCCCCCTCTGACGAGGGGGCTGGCAAAAATCTTTGATTTTTGACTGGGGGAGATAAAACTACCCCTCAGTCACCTGCGGTGACAGCTCCCCTGACAAGGGGAGCCTTGGGCGCTGTAAGCGCCAGTACGGGGAACATATATGCAAAGTGAGGTACGAAAATGAAGATTTTTGAACTAAACACAAAACTCACCAGCTATTCATATCCTTTAGCTAAAATCATCATATCAGTAATGATTGTGCTTTTTAGCATATTTCGAAATAATATTTTCACCATTTCTTTAAAGCCGTTAAGCTTTTTAGTCACATTGATTTGTTTTATAGCTACTTTGGCGGCGATACTATGCACTTATATTTCTATCGGTGAATTGTTCTATGTTAGGAGAAACAAAAAGAAGCAAAAGATTAAGTAAATCATCAGTTAAACAAATTCCAATTTATCTAACAGATAAAGGGCGCACTTCTATACACCGTTCGGTGTGGTGCGTCATGTGCGGTTTTGCACCGCACCAAAGCCTCCCCTGTGTAAGGGGAGGTGGGCCGCCGAACGGCGGCTCGGAGGGGTTGTCAATCCCTCAGCCAGCTTCGCTGACAGCTCCCTTTACACAAGGGAGCCTTAGGCGCTGCCGCGCCAGTGCAAAAAGAATCCTCCCTGCGAGAAATCCGCAGGGAGGATTAACTGTTTTATGAGCACCCGCCTAAGTATCCGGGGTGTTTTTTGCGTCTTATTAGTATGCCAGCTTCTCGCGCAGGTAATCCTTCAGCTCGCTGATGGGAATACGCACCTGCTCCATGGTGTCACGCTCACGGACGGTGACGCAGTTGTCGCCTTCCTTCTCGGCATCACCCACGGTGTCGAAGTCCACAGTGATGCAGTAGGGCGTACCGATTTCGTCCTCGCGGCGATAGCGCTTGCCGATAGAACCGGTCTCGTCGAAGTCGATCATCCACTCCTTAGCCAGCTCGGCATAGATCTCGCGAGCCTTCTCGCTGAGCTTCTTGCTCAGAGGCAGCACAGCAGCCTTGAAGGGAGCCAGAGCAGGATGGAAGTGCATCACTACGCGCACATCGTTCTTGGCCTCATCCACCACTTCCTCGTCGTAAGCTTCCACCAGGAAAGCCAGCACCACGCGGTCAGCACCCAGAGAGGGCTCCACCACGTAGGGGATGTAGCGCTCGTTGGTCTCGGGATCGAAGTAGGACAGATCCACACCGGAGGTGTTCTTGTGCTGGGTCAGGTCGTAGTCGGTACGGTCGGCCACGCCCCACAGTTCGCCCCAGCCGAAGGGGAACATGAACTCAAAGTCGGTGGTAGCCTTGGAATAGAAGCACAGCTCCTCGGGATCGTGGTCGCGGAGTCTGAGGTTTTCGGATCTCATACCGAGGTCCAGAAGCCACTTGTGGCAGTAATCCTTCCAATACTTGAACCATTCAAGGTCGGTGCCGGGCTTGCAGAAGAACTCCAGCTCCATCTGCTCAAACTCACGGGTACGGAAGGTGAAGTTACCGGGGGTGATCTCGTTACGGAAGGACTTACCGATCTGAGCTACGCCGAAGGGGAGCTTCTTCCTTGCAGATCTCTGCACGGAGTTGAAGTTTACGAAGATACCCTGAGCGGTCTCGGGACGGAGGTAAACGGTGTTGGTGGAATCCTCGGTAACGCCGATAAAGGTCTTGAACATCAGGTTGAACTTCTTGATGTCGGTGAAGTCGTTGCCGCCGCAATCGGGGCATACGATGCCCTTATCCTTGATAAACTGAGCCATGGTAGCGAAATC
>JAZKYM010000014.1:0-18833 GCA_045612165.1 Vescimonas sp. | reverse complement strand
CGCCGCCTGACGGCGGTCACCCACATCAGTCAAAAATCGGTTCCGAAGAGCCGATTTTTGACAGCTTCTCCCTCCAGGGAGAAGCCTTTGGTGGTAGATTACACATTTTCCGATCATACGTGCCACGGGGGATACGGGACAAGGCTTCTCCCCTCGGGGAGAAGCTGTCATCCATTGGCTCTTCGGAACCAATGGATGACTGATGTGGGGCACCGCCGAAGGCGGCAGCGGCACGAATGCCCCGACTCTTCTGCACCCGGGCGAATTCAAAGGGCAGTATCGCACCAGACCCAGCTTGCTGAAGGAACGCAAATAAGCAAAGGAGACAGACCTAATGGCGATCGACAAGGAAGAATTGGTTGAAAAAAGCAAATACGGCCTGAGCAGGGCCATTTTCGGGCGGACGGGCCTGATCCTGCTGCTGTTTCTGATCCAGGCCGGGCTGCTGCTTTCGGTGATGTTCTGGTTTCAGGAGTTTCAGACCCATGTGGTGGGCGGCTCGCTGGTGCTGACGATGGGGGCGGTGCTGGTGGTGCTGAATTCGGACCTGGACCCCACGGCGAAGCTGACCTGGATGGTGGTGATGACCCTGGCCCCGGTCTTCGGCGCGCTCTTTTACTGGTACACCCGTCGGGATGTGGGCCATCGGCTGCTGAAAACCATCATGGCCGAACGGCAGCACCAGAGCCGCCACCAGCTGGACCAGGACCCCGGGGTCCTGAAGGCCCTGGGAAGCAAGACCCCCGGCGCCGCAGGCATGGCCCGTTACGTCAGCCGCAGCGGCTGCTTCCCGGTTTTTGACGGCACCGACTGCACCTATTTCCCCACCGGCGACGCCTTTTTCCGGCAGATGCTGACGGAGCTGGAGCAGGCGGAAAAATTCATTTTCCTGGAATATTTCATCCTGGACGAGGGCTACATGTGGGACAGTATTCTGGAAATTCTGAAGTGCAAGGCCGCCGCCGGTGTGGATGTGCGGCTGATGTACGACGGGACCTGCGAATTCGCCCTGCTGCCCCGGGATTACCCGAAGCAGATGGAGGCGCTGGGCATCCAGTGCCAGGTTTTCGCCCCCCTGGAACCCTTCGTCTCCACCCACTATAACTACCGGGACCACCGCAAGATCCTGGTCATCGACGGCCGGGTGGGCTTCACCGGCGGCGTCAACCTGGCCGACGAGTACATCGGCCGCCGGGAAAAATACGGCCACTGGAAGGACACCGCCCTGATGCTCAAGGGTCCGGCGGTCCGGAGCTTCACGGTCATGTTCCTGCAGCTCTGGAGCGCCGACCTACGGACGCCGGAATACCACAAATTTCTCGGCGCGCCTGTGGAAACTGCCGACGCCCCCGGCTTCGTGATGCCCTATTCCGACAGCCCCCTGGACAACGACCGGGTGGGCGAGCAGGTGTACATGGACCTTTTGAACCGGGCGGAAAAATACGTCCATATCATGACCCCCTACCTGATTTTGGACCAGCAGATGGAATCGGCCCTGTGCTACGCCGCCCGTCGGGGGGTAGACGTGCGGATCATCCTGCCGGGGATCCCCGACAAAAAGGGCGCCTATTACCTGGCCAAGACCCATTTCGCCACCCTCCACAGCGCAGGCGTGAAGCTCTACACCTACACCCCCGGCTTCGTCCACGCCAAGAGCTTCGTCTGCGACGACCGGGAGGCGGTGGTGGGGACCATCAATCTCGACTACCGGAGCCTGTACCACCACTTCGAGTGCGCGGTGTATCTGCACGGTGTGGCGTGCATCGGCGATATGGAGGCCGATTTTCAGGCCACACTGAAAAAGTGCCGCCGTGTGACGCGCCAGACGATAAAAAAGGAAATGTGGGCGCAGCGGCTGGTGGGCTACGTGCTCAAGGCGCTGGCGCCGCTGCTGTAAAAAAGTAAGAGCTTCAGAGGGGGGATTTTCCACCTCTGAGGCTCTTGCTTTTTCGGCTATGTGTGATATACTGCTTCGGGCGGCGTGATGCCGCCTGAAAAATAACCCAAGGAGAACCTTTATGGATAACATTTCTCTGCTGCTGGGTAACGGCTGCAGTTTACTGGCGACTTTGAGCAACATGTTTGCATCCACCCGTAAGACGGCCCGTGGTGTGCTGCTGGGACAGAGTTTGGGACAGGCTTTCTACTTTGCCTGCGCCATCTTCCTCAAGGGCTACAGTGGTGCGGTGCAGAACGCCATGAGCATCGTGCGCAATTTTGTGGCGATGCGGAAAAAGAAGAGCAGCAAGGCGCTGGAGTGGACGCTGATCGCGGCCAGCGTGGTGCTGGGTGTAGTGTTCAATAACCGCGGCTTGGCCGGATGGCTGCCTATTCTGGGCAATCTGGAATACTCGCTGGCGGTGTTCCGGTTCCGCGACAACCAGCGGATGCTGAAAGTGGCGCTGATCGTGTCGCTGGCCATCTTCATTGTCTTTAATGTCGCCATCGGCAACATTGTCGGCGTGGTGACCGACAGCATAGTGATTGTGACCACGCTGGCAGATCTTTGGAAAACACGGGAGAAAAAGTGAATTAAAAAAGACCGTTTCGGATTCGAAACGGTCTTTTTGCGTTATTCATATTGCGCCAGCGTATCGCGGCACCAGTTTTTGAAGTCATCTACCGCCGCCTGTGGGGAGAGGAGTCTGGCCTGCGGGCCGAACTGGAAGAGCCAGCCGTAGAAGGTGGGGCCGGCCTCCACCGAGGCCGAGATCTCGATGCACCCACCGTCCACGGCGCGCATATGGGCGTCGGAGCCGAAGCGGTCGATGGCGATGTTGAGGAGCTTTTCGTCCATCTGCAGCGTGATGCGGGTGGACTGTCCGTTATACATGTCAAAGGTGGTACGCGTATATTCGCCCAGATCGAAGTGGGGCGGCAGCTGGCCGCGGGGCGTATCCAGCACCGTCAGATGGCTGATGCGGTCCACCCGGTAATGGCGGTAGTCGGCGATGGCTTCGTCGTAAGCCACCAGATAGTAGTACCGGTCCACACACAGGGCCACCGGGTCGGTGATATAAACTTCGCCGCCGTGGCGGTAGGCCTTCTGCCCGTCTACCGTCCAGTCGAAGTAGCGGAAGGAGATCTTCTTGTTCTCGTTGATGGCGGTGTTGATACCGTCCACAGCGTAGTAGAGAGTTTCGTTGACGGTGCGCAGGCGGTTCATCACGTACACCTGACGACGCAGCTGGCGGCCACCGTAGTGGCTGGTGAGCTGTTCGAGCTTGGCGATGAGATCCATGCTTTTGGCTTTGGTGAGGAAGGGAGAGGCCTGTACCACGTCGATCAGCAGCTTCAACTCCGGCAGCTGGAATTCCCGTTCGCCGAGGAAATAGCCGAAATTCTTGGCCTTCACCGTCTGGATATCCATGCCGAACAGGCGCAGCAGCTCAATGTCATCGTAGATGCTTTTGCGCTCGGCGCTGATGTCGTAAGAGGCCAGATATGCCAGCATATCCTGCAGCGTTTTGGGATGCTGCTCGTCTGTCTCCTGCTGGAAAAAGCGGGCCAGATATAAAAGCTTGAGTTTTTTGTTGGCCATGGAAGCACCTCCCCTCAGATGCACTTATGATACCACAAAGTGTCGGGTTTGGGAAGATGCTTATGGAGCGGCTGCGGCCAGCTCCTGCAGAAACATCAGCTCTGCCTGTGTGATTTCGGTGGAGCGCAGTACATCCGACAGCGGCGAGAGGGGTAGGGAGATATCGCAGTCGATGCGGCCCAAAGCGGTGAAGGGTACGGCGGAGATTATGGCGCAGGTGACGGCTGTGTCACCGACGCAGGCCATGGCGGCAGCTCGCAGACGGGCGAGGCCGGAGGTTGTGTCACCAAGGGTGGCGCTGCGGCCTCCTGCCGTCATGGCGCGGCAGAACAGGAGGGGTGATTGGGCCGAGGCAATGGCGGTATGGGCATCGGCTGCCGCAGAGTGGACGGCCTGTAAAAGCGCATCGGTGGAGATAGTGACAGAAGCGACGGTATCTCCGGTTTGCAGCTGCGTCCCCTGCTTACCAACGCAGGCGGCGGCAAAAGCGGCAGCTTGCTGATACCATTCCGTGCCGAGCGAGGATGCTTTGTGCATGCCGTAGTCGTCACCCAAGGCGGTTTTGGAGAGAAACACAGTGCCGTCTGGTAGCAGCAGCGTGCCGGTGCCGTCAAAGGAGATGACGGCGCTGATGCCGTCGATGGTGCAGGTGCGGATGACGCCCTCGCCGTCCACCACCACGGCGGCCACCGTTATTTCGGTGCGAGCGTAGCCGGGGAAGTCGTAGGTGGCGTGCATGCTTTTGGATATGTGGGCGGCCATACCGATGCCCAGAGAGAAGCGCTCTTCCACCGGCGCAGGTGCCAGCGTCTCCACCGCATCAGGGACAGGGGGCGCGTCTTCCGCCGGTGCGGCGCAGGCGGTCAGGGAGAGCAGAAGAATAAGGAACAGTGCTTTTTTCATAAAAAACCTCCTTTTGGCTGGGAGTATAGCCAAAAGGAGGGGGAAAAATACCGATCAATTCTGCCATTCTACGCGCAGTTCCGTCTGTAAGGGGTAGAAGGCCACAGTGTCGCCTTCCAGATTTTCGCGGTGCATATCCACGGCGGTGGGGGCGCGGTTGGTAGCGGTGGCGTAATAATAGACGCCGCCGGTGCAGCAGGAGGAGTAGAGCGTCTCCTCGTAGTTGTCGCCGCCCAGATGGCAGCAGCCGCGTGTCTGGGAGACCACGTCAAGGATACGGAAAAAGCGGCTGACGGTTTCCGCTTGCGAGTCTCCCGGGAGGGCACAACGGGCGGTAAACGCGGCGCGGACGAAACGGGAAGCGGAGTCCAGACCGCCCGGCAGGCCGCAGGTGCCCATACCACGGGAGAAAGTGGGGGCAGCACTTTCGTGGGGGGTGAGGGTGTGGTATTGCTGCAAATTGGCGCGGTGGAAGGGGAAGGGCGGCTCGTTGGTGAGAACGAGCGTCTCGTTTTTGTAAACCTGTAGGCCGTCGGCGGTGGATTCCACCACCATCGAGCCGTCTTTGCCGGCAATCAGCCAGTGCAGCGGCGAGGCAGGCAGCCGGTCGCAGAAGCTTTCGGCGGTGAGATTTACCGTTTTCAGCGCGGTGCGAGCCTCGTCCAGCGTGGCGCAGCGGCCCAGCAGCCACGGGATCAGCTCGAAAGAAGCCACGTTATCTGCGCCGTTGCGATAGGGGTGGTAGCGGCAGCTTTGGGAAAAATTAAGCCCGGCCATGCTCAGGCCGTATTCGTTGGTGGCCTCGTAGTAGAGGGGGAAGCCATCGGACAGGTGGGCCATGCCGATCATGGCGTGGTGACGGCGCAACATTTGCTGATGGCGAAAAGTAAAGGGGCAGTTTCGGGGCGTAACGGCGACGCCCTCGCCGAAAGAACATTCCAGATCCAGATTGCGGCCGAAACAGTGGACATGGCCGGTGAAAGAAAGCGCGGTACACATGAAAAAACACCTCTTGGGAACAGTTTGGTCATTTTGTGATATGTTATGCGGCAGCGTAGCACAGTGAGAAGGGAAAAAGCAAGAGAAAACGGGGATATTTTACACTTCCGTTACATTTCACCATGGCAGCAGCGGTTGACGACAAGGACGGTTTTATAGTATAATACATTGATTTATTATGATTATTATGCGGAGGTATACCCTTATGTGGATCGCCGATGGATGGAAAGATTATGAACTGATTGATTGCGGCAGCGGAGAGAAGTTGGAACGCTGGGGTGAGCAGATTCTGGTGCGCCCTGACCCTCAGGCTATCTGGGAGTCTGAGCGCAAGCACCGCGGCTGGCGCACGGCCAATGCCCGTTACAGCCGGAGCAACACCGGCGGCGGCCATTGGGACAAGAACAAGCTGCCCGAGAGCTGGCCCATTGCCTACAAAGATTTGAAGTTCCAGGTGAAGCCTATGAACTTCAAGCATACCGGCCTTTTCCCCGAGCAGGCGGCCAACTGGGATTTTGCCATGGACAAGATCCGCAACGCAGACCGTGAGATCCGCGTTTTGAATCTCTTTGCCTATACCGGCGGCGCTACCGTGGCCTGTGCTGCGGCCGGTGCCAGCGTGTGTCACGTGGATGCGGCCAAAGGCATGGTGGCATGGGCCAAGGAGAATGCCAAGTGCTCCGGCCTGAGCGAGGCACCTATCCGCTGGATCGTGGATGACTGCGCCAAGTTTGTTGAGCGTGAGATCCGCCGCGGTAAGACCTACGATGCCATTATCATGGATCCCCCCTCTTACGGCCGCGGCCCCGGCGGCGAAGTGTGGAAGCTGGAGGAGAATCTGTTCCCCTTCGTGAAGCTGTGCTCTCAGGTGCTCAGCGACAAGCCTTTGTTCGTCATCATCAACTCCTACACCACCGGGCTTGCCCCTTCCGTGCTGGGCTACATCCTGCAGATGCTGGTGGGTGAGAAGTATGGCGGCAAGGTCATGTGGGACGAGCTGGGCCTTCCTTGCACCGAGTCCGGCATGGCGCTGCCCTGCGGCGCCACGGGTCGGTGGATGAGCGAATAAAATTCGAGTAAAAAAAGAAAGCGATAGAAATGATGTCAACGATGCTGGAAACAAAGGATCTGACCTTTTACTACCCTGCTGAGGAGGGGCGTGAGGCCAGTGCTGCGCTGCGTCAGGTGACGCTGAAGATCGAAAAGGGCAGTTTTGTGGTGGTGCTGGGTCATAACGGCTCGGGCAAGTCCACGCTGGCCAAACATATGAACGCAGTGGTGCTGCCCTCCAGCGGTAAGGTTTACGTAGAGGGAATGGACACCTGCGATGAGGAACTCCTGCTGGAGATCCGCCGACGGGTGGGCATGGTGTTCCAGAACCCGGACAACCAGATCGTGGCCAACGTGGTGGAAGAAGACGTGGCCTTTGCCCCCGAGAATCTGGGTGTGCCCAGTGCGGAGATCCGCCGGCGTGTGGATGATGCGCTGGCTGCCGTGGGCATGAGTGAGTTTGCCCGTCATGCGCCCCACCTCCTCTCCGGCGGTCAGAAGCAGCGCATCGCCATTGCCGGTGTCATTGCCATGGAGCCGGAGTGCATTGTGTTGGATGAGGCTACCGCCATGCTGGACCCTGTGGGTCGACGGGAAGTGCTGCGTACCATTCACCGGCTCAACCGGGAAATGGGCATCACGGTGGTACTGATTACCCACCACATGAGCGAGGCGGAGAATGCTGACCGCGTCATCGTGATGGATCACGGTCAGGTGGCTATGGACGGTACGCCGCGTCAGGTATTCGCCCGGGTGGCGGAGTTGAAGAAGCTGGGTCTGACGGCACCTCACACGGTGGAGCTGCTGGCTGAACTGAACGACAGCGGTATGTTTTTGCCGCTGGATGCGCTGACGGTGGAAGAATGTGCACAGGCCCTCTGCCACGCCTTTGGGGCAGAGGAGAAGGAGTAAGAAATATTGGAACCGATCATTCGTGTGGAAAATCTGACCCATACCTACAGCGTGGGTACGCCTTTTGAGCGCAGCGCTGTGGAGGGGATGAATATTGAGGTGATGCCCGGTGAGTTTTTGGGCATCATCGGACATACCGGCAGCGGCAAGTCTACGCTGATTTCCCATCTCAACGGATTGCTCAAGCCTACTTCCGGCCGTATTTTGCTGGACGGGAAGGACATTTGGGAAAACCCCAAGGAGATCCGGAAGGTGCGCTTTCAGGTGGGCCTGGTGTTCCAGTATCCGGAGTATCAGCTGTTTGAAGAGACGGTGTATAAAGACATTGCCTTCGGCCCCGGCAACATGGGCCTTTCAAAGGAAGAGATTGACCGCCGCGTGCGTCAGGCGGCAGCCTTCGTGGGACTGAGCGAGGAGATGCTGGACAAGTCGCCCTTTGAACTCTCCGGCGGACAGAAGCGCCGCGTGGCCATCGCCGGTGTTATCGCCATGGAGCCCAAGGTGCTGATTCTTGATGAGCCTACCGCCGGTCTTGATCCGGCAGGCAGGGAGAAGATCCTCCGTCAGATCCGCGCCTACCATGAGGAGAAGGGCACCACCGTCATTCTGGTGAGTCACTCCATGGAGGAGATCGCCCAGAACGTGGATCGCATCGTGGTGCTCAAGGGCGGCCGCAACTATATGGACGGTACGCCCCGTGAGGTGTTTGCCCGTGCCGAGGAGCTGGAAGCCGTGGGACTGGATGTGCCGCAGGTGACCAGAATCGCCATGGAGCTGCGCCGCCGCGGCATGGAAATCGACACCGCCGTTTACACGGTGGAGGAACTGAAAGCTGCGCTGCTGCGCCTGAGAGGAGGCGTGGGGCATGCTTAAAGACATTACGCTGGGCCAGTTTTTCCCCGGCAATACGCCGGTGCACCGCCTCGATCCCCGTGCCAAGCTGGTGTGCGTGGCACTCTACATCGTGGCCCTCTTCTGCGCCAAGAGCTTCGTGGGTTACGCTGTGGTGGCGCTGGTACTGGCTGTGAGTATCTGCGTGTCCAAGGTGAAGCTGAAGTCTTTGACCCGCGGTCTCAAGCCGGTGTATATCATCATCGTCTTCACGGCGCTGATGAATCTGTTTTTCAACGAAGGCACGCCCGTTGCCGACGTGTGGCTGCTGCGCAGCATCACATGGGAGGGTCTGGAGCGAGCCGTTTATATGGTGCTGCGTATCGTGATGCTGATTATGGGTACGTTTCTCGTGACCTATACCACCAGTCCTATCAGCCTCACCGACGGCCTGGAAACGCTGCTTGCTCCCTTGAAGAAGCTGCGTCTGCCGGTGCACGAGATGGCCATGATGATGTCCATCGCGCTACGCTTTATCCCCACCCTTATTGAGGAGACGGATAAGATCATGTCGGCCCAGAAGGCTCGCGGCGCCGATTTTGAGTCGGGTAATCTCTTGCAGAGGGCAAAGGCGCTGGTGCCGATTCTGGTGCCCCTCTTTATCAGCGCGTTCCGCCGCGCCGACGAACTGGCCACGGCTATGGAGTGCCGCTGCTACCACGGCGGCGAGGGTCGCACGGCGCTGCACGTGCTGCGCTATCAGGGACGCGATTTTGCGGTGATGATCGGCTTTGCCGCACTGTGCGCCGCGGTGATCGCTCTGCGGCAGTTTGGCCTGTAAGAAAGGCAAAATAAAGCGATACCCTTTATCCGGCGGCTGCGCCGCCACCGTCCCCCCACCGAGGGGAGGGCAGAGAAGTAGTTTCATTTAATAAAAGAGAGGTGGTGGGCAGATGCGCAACATTGCCCTGATTCTGATGTATAACGGCTCGGCCTACCACGGTTGGCAGGTACAGAAAACGGAGGTTACCGTAGCGGAAACGCTGGAACGGGGCCTGTCCATGGTCTGCGGCGAGAAGATCAAGGTGGTGGGCTGCGGTCGTACCGACGCCGGTGTGCATGCCGAGCACTATGTGGCCAATTTCCGCACCGAGTCCCGTATTCCCGTGGACCGCATTCCCTTTGCCGTCAATACCCACATCCCTGAGGATATCGTGGTGAAGGCGGCTTACGAGGTGGACGAGGACTTTAACGCTATCGGCTCTTGCATCCGCAAGGAATATACCTACCGCATTTACAATTCCCGTATCAAGAATCCTTTCTATGTCAACCGGGCGTACTTTTACCCCAAACGGCTGGACGAGGAAGTGATGAATCGGGCTGCGCGCATGTTTGAGGGCACCCATGATTTTGCCGCCGTGCGCTCGGTGGGCACCAATGTGAGAAGTACGGTGCGCACCATCCACTACTGCTATGTGGAGCGGCGTGGCGATCTTTTGGAATTGAAGGTCTGCGCCAACGGCTTTTTGTATAATATGGTACGGGCCATTACCGGCACCGTGCTGTACGCGGCGGAGGGAAAACTGACGCCGGAGGACATTCCGGTGATTCTGGACTCCGGAAACCGCACGCTGGCGGGGCCCACGGTGCCGCCGGGAGGACTGTATCTGACCCGCGTATGGTATGAGGATGAACGGCTCAATGGATAAAAAAATGGAGTTTACCCGGGGCAATCCGCAGGAGGAAGCCCCCAAGAGAATTGAAAAGAAGCGTCACTCCCGTCGCTGGATCCGTTTGGGCGGTGTGGTGCTGGGTGTGGTAGTGATCGTGGCAGTTGCCCTGCTGTGGGATTCCACCGCCTTTGACGGGCTGCGCCGCGCGGTGATCTACGCCTCGGCCGAGAAGGACGAGACGGGCTGCGCCAAGCTGTATACGTATGCATCGGAGAAGGATGGCTGCTATGCTTCGCTGGGCGGCACGCTGATTCAAGCCACGTCCCGTCGTATTCTGGCCATGGGCGAGGATGGAACGGTGCGCTACAACGCCGATGTGAAGTTTACCACCAGCGCCTTGGTCTGCAACGAGAATCTGGTGGTGGTGTACGATGTCGGCGGTACCGACATCCACGTACTGGACGACCGCGGTTTAGTGCGGCGCATGACGGCGGAAGGTGCGATCCTCGCTTGCAGCATCAACGAAAAGGGAATGCTGGCAGTGACCACCAACAAAAGCGGTTATAAGGCGGCTGTGACGGTATACAACGAGACAGGCGAAAAAATCTTTGCCTTCAACTCCTCCGACCGGTTTTTGATGACGGCGTCTGTTTCCCACGACGGACGGCATATGGCAGCCGTGGCGCTGGGGCAGAGCGAAGGCGCCTTTGTCAGCAGCGTGGTGGCCTATGAGCTGGACAGTATTGAACCGCTGGGCGGCAGCGAGCTGACCGGCAGCGCCGTGTACGAGATGGGGCAGGTGAGCAAGCACTGGTGTGCCATCGGCGAGGACGGACTGTATTTTCTGACCAATAGTGGAGAAATCTCCGCCTTTTACGACTTTGAAGGAACGTATCTGCGCCGCTGCAGCCTTGACGGCAACGGCTTTGCCGCCGTGGTGCTGGGACGCTACAAATTCGGAACTCAGACCCAACTGGCCACCGTGGATGAAAACGGCACGCAGCTGGCCATCGTGGACATGGATAAAGAAGTGCTGAGCCTTTCTGCCGCCGGTAAATATGTGGCGGTGCTTTACAGCGACGAACTGGTGATCTACGACAAAAATCTGCAGGTTTGTGCCCGTCTGGAGGACATGAGCTCTGCCAAGCTGGCGTTGATGCGCGCTGACGGCAGCGCGGTGCTGGTGGGTTCGGATGCCGCCAGTCTGTATCTGCCCTAAAGGAGGGTTTTGTATGTTTTGGGAAAATCCCGGCCTGATTGCCGACATCGTGATTGCGCTTGCGCTGGTGCTGACGGCAGCTATCGGTGCGTGGAAAGGTCTTGTCAAGAGCCTTGCCGGTGTGATCATCGTGGTGGCGGCCTTTATCGGTGCTTCCTTCGTGGCCAATGCCTTTGCTGAGCCTGTGGCGCAATGGCTGGGGCCGGTGATCGAAGAGCACATCGTGGAAAAGCTGACAACAGAAAATACTGCCGATGCCCAGTCCATGCTGGAGGCGTTCCACTTCAATGGGGAGAGCCTGCAGCAGATGATCGACGAGGTAACGGGCACAGTAAAGGAGACGGGGATGGAACTGCTGCACGCCGTCACGGACAGTGTGGCACATTCCGTGGCTTATGCCGCCGTCTATCTGGTGGCCTTTTTGGTACTGCTGCTGGTGGCCTGGCTGCTGCTCAAACCGGTGCATCTGCTGGTAAAGCTGCCGGTTTTGCGCACCGTCAACGCCTTGGGTGGCGGTGTGCTGGGCCTGATCTGGGGCGCACTGCTGGTGTTTCTGGTGGTGTGGCTGCTGCGGCGGTTTGATCTGCTGCTGACGGCTGAAATGGTGGATGGCTCACTGCTGCTGCAGTTTTTCGCCAACAACAGCCCCCTGAGTCTTTTGACATCTTTGTAAAAATATCGGCTGTGTGCCGGTCTATCGATATACCCATCAACGGAGGGAAACCATGCAACCGACAATTTGTTCCAAATGTAAGAAAAACGTAGCCGTTGTGTTCATCTCCCGTATGAACGAAAAGGGCGAGGCCGTCAACGAGGGCCTGTGCCTCAAGTGCGCTGCGGAGCTCAAGCTTCCTCAGATGGAGGAGATGATGCGCCGCATGGGCATCAACAGCGAAGATCTGGAGGGCATCAACAACGAGATGATGCAGGCCTTCGGCGGTGCTGAAGAGCTGGAGGAGATCGGCGACGATGCCGATGAGGGCGACGAGGAGAGCGGCAAGACCGCCACATTCCCCTTCCTCAACCGTCTTTTCGGCGGTGCCGGTGCGCCTGCCGAGAAGAACGAGCAGCCTTCCGAAAAGGGTGGCCGCGAGGAGAAAAAGGACCGCAAGGGCGAGAAAAAGCACAAGTTCCTCGACAATTACTGCATCAATCTCAGCCAGCGAGCCCGTCAGGGCAAGCTGGACGCCGTCATCGGCCGTGAGCAGGAGATCGAGCGCGTGGTGCAGATTCTCAACCGCCGCCAGAAGAACAACCCCTGCCTCATCGGTGAACCCGGCGTAGGTAAGACGGCCATTGCCGAGGGACTTGCTCAGCGCATCGTGGCCGGAGACGTGCCTTTCAAGCTGCGCGGCAAGGAAGTATATCTGCTGGATCTGACGGCCCTGGTGGCCGGCACCCAGTTCCGCGGCCAGTTTGAAAGCCGCATGAAGGGTCTCATCGAAGAGATCCGCAAGCTGGGCAACATCATTCTCGTCATCGACGAGGTGCACAACATCGTGGGCGCCGGTGATGCCGAAGGCAGCATGAACGCTGCCAATATCCTCAAGCCTGCGCTTTCCCGCGGCGAGATTCAGGTGATCGGCGCTACCACCTTCAACGAGTACCGCAAACACATCGAAAAGGACACCGCGCTGGAGCGCCGTTTCCAGCCTGTCACCGTCAACGAACCCAACATCGAGGACACGCTGAAGATCCTCAAGGGTATCGCCCATTACTATGAGGCCCACCACGGTGTGCGCATTCCCGAGGGCGTGCTGCGTCAGGCGGTGGTGCTGTCCGAACGCTATATTACCGACCGATTCCTGCCCGACAAGGCCGTTGACCTCATCGACGAGGCCTGCTCCGACATGAACCTGAAGGATGCCGGTATCAACCGCCGCATGGAAGTCAAGCAGGATCTGGAGAATGTGACCTTTGAGCGCGAGACCCTTATGAGCGCCGATCCCGAGGGCGCCGACATGGACGAGCGCTATGCCCGTATCGCCCAGCTGCGCAGTCAGGAAATGCGCCTGCAGGCGGAGCTGGAGCAGCTGGAAGCCAAGGGTATGCCGGAGCTGACCATGGAGAACATCGCCCGTGTCATCGAATTGTGGACCAAGATCCCTGCCAGCCGTATCCGTGAAGAAGAGTTCAAGCGTTTGTCCGAGCTGGGCAAGCGCCTCAAGCAGCACATTGTTGGTCAGGACGAGGCCATCGACGCAGTCAGCGCCGCCATCCGCCGCAACCGCGTGGGCATTTCCCCCAAGCATAAGCCTGTAAGCTTCATCTTTGTGGGCTCCACCGGCGTGGGCAAGACGGAACTGGTCAAGCAGCTGGCTGACGACCTCTTCAACGCCCCTGAGTCTCTCATTCGTCTGGACATGTCCGAGTTTATGGAGAAGCACTCCGTTTCCCGTATCGTAGGTTCGCCCCCCGGCTACGTAGGTTACGATGAGGCCGGTCAGCTGACCGAGAAGATCCGCCGCAAGCCTTACAGCGTGGTGCTCTTTGACGAGATCGAGAAGGCGCACCCCGATGTGCTCAACGTGCTGCTGCAGATTCTCGACGACGGCGAACTGACCGACGCCCACGGCCGCAAGGTGAATTTTGAGAATACCGTCATCGTCATGACCTCCAATGCCGGTTCCGACAGAGGCGTGGGCAGCGTGGGTTTCGGCCGCAGCAGCGGCGATCAGGACCGCGAGCGAGTGATGAAGGCGCTGCGGGAGTTCCTGCGTCCTGAGTTCATCAACCGCGTGGACGAGATTATCTATTTCAACCGTCTCAGCGAGGAGAATTTCCGCGGTATCGCCAAGATTATGATCGGTGAGCTGCAGGAGGCCTTGCAGGAGAAGGGCTACCGCTTCACCTATGATGAGACGCTTATCGACCTGCTGGTGGAAAAGTCCTATTCCGTTACCTACGGCGCGCGCAACCTGCGCCGCACCATCCAGAAGGAACTGGAGGACGAGATGGCCAGCCGCATCATCGACAGTTACGACAATCCCATCACCCAGATCAAGGCCACTGTGGAAGACGGTGCTGTGAAGCTGTATACGCTGTGAGAGGAGAGAGGATATGAGTCTTTTCCGCAAGAAAATCGAGCCCCGCTGCGCTTACTGCGCCAAGGGCTGCCAGTTCAATGAGACGGAAGTGGCCTGCGTCAAGCGCGGCATCGTGGCGGCAGAGTATCACTGCGGTGCGTTCCGCTACGATCCTCTCAAGCGTGTGCCGCCTCGTCCTGTGAAGCTGGAGAGCCAGAAGCTGAAGCAGGAAGATTTTTCCCTGTAAGGAGGGCGGCGTATGCGTCCGAGAAACGTATGGGCGGTATATTTCAGCGCCACGGGAACCACGCGCAAGGCGGTGGAGACGGTGGCTGCCGCCGCAAGCCGTGTGCTGGCTGCGCCGTGGCAGAGTGTCAGCTTTACTCTGCCGCAGGAACGGCAGGAGAAATTGCAGTTCTCCACTGGCGATCTGGTGATCGTAGGTGTGCCGGTCTATGCCGGCCGCGTGCCCAACGTGCTGCTGCCCTTTTTGACGCAGCAGGTCATCGGTAACGGTGCATTGGCTGTGCCGGTGGTGCTCTATGGCAACCGCAACTATGACGATGCGCTGATTGAACTGCGCAATATCCTCACGGAAAACCACTTTGCCTGTGTGGCGGCGGCCGCTTTTGTGGGAGAGCATTCCTTCTCCACGGTATTGGCTGCCGGTCGGCCCGATGCCGAGGACTGTGCGCTGATGGAGGGGTTCGGTGAGGCGGTGGGCCGCAAAGTGCGCCGTCTGCCCTTTACGCCCACCGAGGCGGTGGCGGTGCGGGGCGAAGACCCCATCCGCCCCTATTATAAGCCCTGTGACCGGGAGGGAAACTTTATCAACATTCTCAAGGTCAAGCCTGTGACGGACATGGCCAAGTGCGGCGGCTGCGGCGCGTGTGCCCAAATGTGTCCCATGGGGTCTATCCGCGCCGATAACGTGGCGGAGGTGGCAGGCATCTGCATCAAGTGCTGTGCCTGCGTCAAAGGTTGCCCCACCGGCGCCAAATACTTCACCGACGAGGGGTATCTCTACCACCAGCACGAGCTGGAGGAGATGTACCAGCGGCGTGCACAGGCTGAAATGTTTTTATAATAAGAAAACGCCACCCGATCGGGTGGCGTTTTTTGTGTAGGTGTGATTCTTTGCGGATAGCGGTGCAAATTAATTGGACAAATTGGAATTGGTTACGCTCTCCCGAAGATGCAGTAGTGAATTATGGATGATATTTCCTCAATACTTTTGCTGCAAGCATCCTTTAGCCATTCTGTGATGATTGCTGTAATGCCATTCAAGTAGAACATCATCACATAATGTTGTTCATCCTTTGGGTAATGAAATCTGTTCAGTATGGGGTGAAACACATCATCAAATAATCTTTGGAACATGGCTTTGGAATCAAAAGTGGTTGGCTGTGACAACACCGCCGCAAAAAGCCGCTGATTCTCTTTGATGAAAGAAAGGTAGGGGTGCAGGTATTTTTCGTTAATGAAATTCAACTCCTGCAAATCACAGTTTTCATATTTGAATGCGATACTCTCCAAATCAACAGAAAAATAGGATGCAAAATTGTCCAGCACATATGCCATGGCTTCCTTTAACAAATCAGCCGTGTTTTCATAGTGAAGATAAAATGTGGAGCGGTTTACTCCTGCTTCTTCACATAACTCGCTGATTGTTACAAATTCAAAAGGCTTCTTTTCAAGCAAGGAAAGGAGTGCCTTGTCAAACCGCACCGCTGTGTTAAAGTATTTGCTTTCTGCTTTGTTCAAGAGCGATCCCTCCTTTGCCAATGATTACTGCTCGCTAATCTGACGGGCCAGCTCCACAATTTCGTAGGCATACTTGGCCTTGCCCTTTTCAAGCATCTTCTTGTAAAGGGGGTAATTGATACCGCAACCAATCATGCCGATGATACCGATGATGATACCCAACACCATGCTGTTGCCAATGACCTGCATAGCCAGACACATTCCTGTACCAAAAACAAGTGCGGAAATGATACCGCAAGAGTAGGTAAAGATGGTGGCAGGGAGCTTTGCTTTGTTGTCCAGCTTCTTAAGGGCAACAATTTTGGAACTGTCTTTGGGGGCATAGTCCTTTGCGATAGATTCTGCCCAGATTTTATCTGTGTTCATAATTGAACCTCCTTTTTGATTTTACGGTAATATCTTACCGCTCAAAAAGAAGGAACTGAACAACACAAATTTCGATTTGTGTTGAGTTAAAAAAATTCAAGTTTGTCTAACTGATTTGCCCTTATCGGTGGCTGATCCGGAGCACGGCGAAAAGCCATCATGCGGCTGCCTTAATAATATTTATGGCCACAGAGGGGGCAGGCGGGATAGTCGAAATCGTGCTTGATGCCGCACTTGGGACAGGCGCTCTGGGGCAGGTCGCTGGGTTCGTGCTGGCCGGGGAAAAAGACGGCCTCGTCGTGTATGTCGGCGCGGTAGAACTCCAGCTTGCCGCAGCTGCTGCAGCAGTAGATGCACACTTCCAGTGCACCGGCGATCAGATTGGGCCAGTCACCCAGAATCCAGCCGGTCTGGCCCAACTGCAGTTTTTCGCGCTTGATGAGATTCATTTCACCGCCGCAGCGGGTGCAGTTCATGGACATGGAGTGACCTCCTATACCTTATATACTACCAAAATGTGACGGGGTGGGTTCAGCAGAATACCGTGTCCAGCCGTCCGTCCTTCCGCTCGTAAAACACTTCGCTGATTTCCTCGGACATGAAAACGCGCAGCATTTCGCCGAAACCGTCGATCAGCTGATCGGAAAGAGCAAGCTGAGAAATGGGATACCAAAAGACGTCCCCTTCGCCGGAGGATTTCAACTCACCCGAAAACTGATTGGCCACATAGAGAAAAACGATGTACCGTCTGTCCTCTTTTGCTGTATGGAACTCTTTGATGCCGCAGAGACGGGGATTTTCAATCGTCAATCCGGTTTCTTCTTTAATCTCTCGGATAACGGACGGCGTGACATATTCTCCCTTTTCCACGTGGCCGCCGGGGAAGTTCCACCCGTGCCACACGGGGTTGTTCTTTTTGTTCTGCACAAGCACGTTGCCGTTTCCGTCGCAGATCATGCACATGTTGGTCAGCTCAACTTCTTCCCATCTGGCCATAGCGCAGCCTCCTTATACAATATCATACAGTTCCCGTAGGTCGCGGATCTCGTAATCCGCGTGGGGCGCGGCGGGGCGCGCTTCGCCCTTGAGGTTATACCAGCAGCTGTCCAGACCTGCGTTGTTGGCGCCCTGAATGTCGCTGGAAAGGCTGTCGCCGATGACAAGGCAGTTTTCCTTGGTGATGCCGTCGATGCGTGCCATTACATAGTCGAAGTAGGCCAGACTGGGCTTGGCGGCGCCGGCCTCCTCAGAGATAAAGGCGGCGGTGATGTAGGGGGCGATCTCACTGGCACTCAGACGGGCGCGCTGCACCGAAGCCACCGCGTTGGTGACGATGTAGAGCTTATGGGTTTGGCTCAGCTTCTGCACGACCTCCAGCGCGTGGGGCAGGAGTGCGGTACTCAGACCCAGATTGGCCAGTTGGATGCGGTTGCATTCGACCGGATCGCGGTCGATGCCCAGCTGGGCAAGAAAACGGCGGAACCGTTCCACCACCAGAAACTCCTTGGTCACTTCGCCGCGGTCCAGCTGGTGCCACAGGGGGCGGTTGATGGATTCGTAGAACTCGTACAGTTCATCGCTGTAGGCAAGACCGCAGTATTCGCAGGTTTTGGCAAAGGCGTTGTGGTTAGCTGCTTCAAAATCAAACAGCGTATTGTCGGCATCAAACAGCAGGTATTCATAACGGCTCATAGCATTGCACGCTCCACGTAGTATTTATATATAGTATAGCATAAACGATACAACGGTGCAACATGGTGCACTTGGCACAACGGAGTAAGCGTGATAAGTGCCTGTTTTGACAGGAATTACAAATGCTTAAAAAAGTGAAAGTTTTTGAAAAAAGATATTGACAAATAGTGGATACCATGGTATTCTATCAAAGCTGTCTGCGAGATCAGTCAGCGGGTCCTAAAAAAATCGACAACTTTTGAAAAAAGATGTTGACAAACGGAAAAAGCTGTGGTAACATAGAACTGTTCCGCGATTGGGACGTGTACCTTGTAAATTAAACAATGAACGAAACGAAAAGCACCAGACGGGAGCACAGAAATGTGCGACTAGAAGCTTGCGTGAAGTACCGGGTTTAGTCAATTACCGGGAAAAGCGTAAGGATAAAAAGTTTTAAGCTATGACAAATAGCTCGATAAAGATTTGAGCAGCGAAAGCTGTTTAGATACCATTTATTGAGAGTTTGATCCTGGCTCAGGACGAACGCTGGCGGCGTGCTTAACACATGCAAGTCGAACGGAACTCGTTGGATCAAGACTTCGGTCAAGTGAATTCGAGTTTAGTGGCGGACGGGTGAGTAACGCGTGAGGAACCTGCCTTTCAGAGGGGGACAACAGTTGGAAACGACTGCTAATACCGCATAACGCATATTGATCGCATGGTCGATATGCCAAAGATTTATCGCTGAAAGATGGCCTCGCGTCTGATTAGCTAGTTGGTGAGGTAACGGCCCACCAAGGCGACGATCAGTAGCCGGACTGAGAGGTTGACCGGCCACATTGGGACTGAGATACGGCCCAGACTCCTACGGGAGGCAG
>JAZKYM010000013.1:0-9846 GCA_045612165.1 Vescimonas sp. | reverse complement strand
TCAAAGATTTTGCTCGGAGGGGTTGTCAATCTCTCAGTCAGCTTCGCTGACAGCCTTCGGCCCGGGTCGCAATCATAGATTGCTCCCGCCTTTGGCTAAAAACATGCCACAGGCATGTTTTCTTTACGCGTCGGCCCCTTTACACAAGGGAGCCTTGGGCGCTGCAAAACACAACGAAAAAATCCTCCCTGTGAGCTGTCTCGCGGGGAGGATTCTCGCTTTTGCGGTGTTATGTGGCGGCGAACTGCCGTCCCGTGTGGTCGATGGTATAGTTCTCCCAATAGATGAGCTGCGAGATGGGCACCACCGTCAGACCCTTTTGGATGAGGCACTCCAAAATTTCCGGCAGCGCCTCGGGGGTATGGAGGGCGGCGTTGTGGAAAAGGGCGATGCTGCCCTGTGCCATTTTTTCATTGACACGGGAGCAGATGGTGGCGGCGTCGTAGTCCTTCCAATCCAGAGAGTCTACGTCCCATTGGATAGGCTCCATGCCCATGGAGCGGATGGCGGCGATGACGTGGTCATCGTACTCGCCGTAAGGGCAGCGGATCAGCGTGGGTGTCACGCCGGTGACGGCAGCGATCTTTTCGTTGCAGGCGGTGATATCGGCGATGATTTCATCGGCGGTGAGGGAATTATAGTGGTCGTGGTGGTTGGAGTGGTTCATCACCTCGTGGCCGGCATCGTGCAGCGCCTTGACGGATTCGGGGTACTTATCCACCCACTCGCCCACCACGAAGAAGGTGGTTTTCACGTTGTAACGGGCCAGAATATCAATGAGCTGCTGGGTGTCCTCGTTGCCCCAGGCGGCGTCAAAAGAGATGGCGCACAGGGGCTGGGCACACTCCACCGAATAGATGGGGAGCTGGCGTTTGGTGGTGCCGGCGGTGACGGCAGCAGGGAAAGCAACGGCGCCGAACACGGCGGCGGCTGCGGCCAGCGCGGCAAGGCACACCACAAAGCGGCGGCGCAGAAGGAAGATTTTGACCGGATGAGAGCGCATGGAAAAACCGCCTTTCTTATTTGTTGATGTTATTTCTATGCAGCGGCGGAGGAAATATGAAAAAAACCTCCGCAGAGAAAGCTCTGCGGAGGTAAGGGAGATGTACTTATTCGGCGCTGTAAACCACCTTGCCGTCCACAACGGTGACGTAAGCTTCGGCACCGATGGTGACCAGAGGATCGGCGGTCCAGATGACCACGTCGCCGTCCTTGCCCACTTCCAGACTGCCGACCCGGTCACCGATACCGGTCTGCACGGCAGGATTGATGGTGATGGCGCGCCAGCCCTCTTCCATGGGCAGACCTGCGCTGACGGCGAGACCTGCGCACATGGGCAGGTTCTCCTGAGGGATGACGGGGGAGTCGGTGATGATGCTGATGGGCACGCCGGCGGCGTGGAGCACAGCCGGAGTGGTGAAGCTCTTGTTGATCAGCTCCACCTTGCTCTTTTCGCCGAAGCTGGGGCCCACAAAGGCAGGATAACCCTCCTTGGCCAGCTCGTCGGCGATGACCTCGCCGTCGGTGCAGTGGTCGAGGGTCAGCATCACGTCAAATTCCTTGGCGATGCGGATGGAGGTGAGGATATCGTCGGCGCGGTGGGCGTGGGCCTTCAGGGGGATCTCCTTGCGCATGACGGGCAGCATGGCCTCCAGCTTCATGTCGAAGGCAGGATCCTTGCCCTCTTCCTTGGCCTTGAGATAGTTGCGGGATTTGAACAGCAGTTCGCGCAGCACGGCGGCGGTGGCCATACGGGTGGTGGGGGACTTGCGGCCGTTCTGACCGTAGACGCGCTTGGGATTTTCACCGAAGGCGCACTTCATGGCCAGAGGGAACTTGATGATCATGTCGTCGATGCGCTTGCCGCACAGCTTAATGGCGGCGAAGGTGCCGCCCACCACGTTGGCGCTGCCGGGGCCGGTGCAGGCGGAGGTGACGCCGCCGCGGATGGCCTGGGCGAAGGTTTCGTCCTGGGGATAGATGCTGTCGATGGCGCGCATGTGAGGGGTAGTGGGGTCGGACCACTCGTTGCCGTCATGGCCTTCCCAGCCCACAGCGGCGTTAAAAAGACCGATATGGCAGTGGGCATCCACACAGCCGGGGGTTACCAGACGGCCCTGGGCATCGATGACGGTGGCGCCGTCAGGGGCGGTGAGATCGGTGCCCACAGCGGCGATTTTGCCGTTGTCGTCGATGAGCACGCAGCCGTTTTCCAGATCGGCACCTGCCATGGTTTTTACATATCCGTTTTTGATCAGTAACATAGCGTTTCCTCCATACCGGCCTGAACGGCCTGCAGTTTTATACCAAAATAACACAAAAGCCGCCGGGAAGCAACTCCCTGCGGCTTTCAGATTGTGAAAATGGGTAAAATATCAGCGATCGGTTTCAGCGGCAACATTGACGCTGGGGATGGCGTAGGCATCGGCCTGCGCCGCGGACAACTCGGTGCAGCGGTTATACTCCACCTGCATGACAGCATCGATGGTGTGACGGCCATAGTCATCCAGCTGGGAATACTGCTTAAACAGGCGCTGGGTGTCCTCGGTCAGATAAAAAGAGGCATCATCACTCAAAGCCTTGATGCCAAGGGCGCGGCAGATCTGCACCACGGTGTCAAAAGAAGAACCGCCGATGCCGTTATGCAGCGCACTGTTGATGGTGGACAGGGGAATGTTAACGGCAAAAGCGAATTGGCGCACGCTTTTATACTGCCGCGCGATTTCCGTGCGAACAATTTTAGTCAGATTATCCATAAATAGACCCTCTTTACAAATAATACATATGTTTATGGAACCACATGTCTCAGCAGGTGACATTATAGCATGGGTGCCCCAAAACGCCAAGTCCAAAACGGCAAAATTCCGAAAAAATTAAGTTTTGCACGAAGAGAGCCGCTGTGCAACTGGAAAATTTGGGCAGTTTAGCGGAAAAAATTGGAAATTAGTGAAAAAGGTGAAAAAGAGGATTTCTTTCGTATGCGAAAAGGGACTTTTCATAGGGAGGTGTTTGTGGTAAAATGGTTAAATCAGGGGTTTGCCCGTCGGATCAGGCTTGGCGTGCGCAGTATGATCGGCCGCTATCGGCGGCACGGCGTGGCGCTTACGTGTGCGGCGCTGACCTACTATTTGCTGTTTGCGGCTTTTCCCATGCTGGTGCTGCTGGGCACGCTGCCCGGTGCGCTGGGTTGGGAGAGTGAGGAGTTGCTGGGTACGCTGGCGCGGTTTGTGCCGCAGCAGGTGACGGCTCTGGCAGGGCGATATTGGCAGGACGTGGCGCAAAACGGCGGCCAGCGGCTTTTGTGGACCAGCGCCGTGTTTTCCCTGTGGTTGCCCATGCGGGCAACCGACTGTTTGCTGCACGGGCTGCGCCGTGCCTTCGGCGCAGGAAGGGCCGTGGGACTGCGACAGAAGATACGGACGCTGCTGTTTACCCTGTGGCTGATGTTGACGCTGACGCTGGCGCTGCTGCTGATCACCGTGGGCAGACGGGTGCTGACCGCCTTTGTGGCGCAGTTGGGGCTGCCGGTGTGGATCGGCGGCGTGTGGAATGTCCTGCGTTTTGTGCTGCTGGGTTTTGTCTTGGCGGCGGCGCTGGCGATCCTCTATATGCTGGCGATAGGAAAGCGCCGGCCGCTGCGGCAGGTGCTGCCGGGCGTGATATTGTCGCTGCTGGCGTGGATGCTGGTGTCGGCAGGATTTTCGTATTATGTGGAGCATATAGCCGGTTATACGCTGCTGTACGGCTCTGTGGCGGCGGTGGTGGTAACGCTGCTGTGGCTTTATATGAGCGGCTTGGTGCTGATTATGGGCGCTGAGTTCAATGCCATGCTGTACCGTGGCAGGTATGGCGATGGGGAAAGGAAAAGAGGGCCATGAAGATCATTATTGTAGGCTGCGGCAAGGTGGGCTATGCCATTGCCAGCCAGATGGCGATGGAGAAACACGACGTTGTGATGGTGGACGGCAGCGCTGCGGCGCTGCAAAAAGCAGACAGCGCGCTGGACATTATGTGCGTGGAGGGCAACGGCGCCAGCATCAGCGTGCTGAAAAACGCCGGTGCAGGCTCGGCCGATCTGGTGATTGCCGTGACCAACGGCGATGAAACCAATCTGGTGTGCTGCCTGATCGCCAAGAAGCTGGGTGCCAAACACACCATTGCCCGTGTGCGCAACACCGACTATCGCCGGGATGCCGATATGCTGAAAAAGGAGATCGGGCTGGATATGGTCATCAATCCGGATCTGGCGGCTGCCCGTGAGATCGCCCGGATCATCAGCTTCCCAGCCGCTTTTTCTGTGGAGCCTTTTGCCCGTGGCCGAATCGACATGATCGGCTTCTACGTCTCGGCCAAGGACAGCCTTTGCGGTGTGCCGCTGAGTGCGTTCAATCGCAACCGCGTGGCAGAGGTGCTGTTCTGCGCTGCCGAGCATGAGGGGGAATACGTGATTCCCGACGGTAATTTCGTGCCGCAGGCCGGTGACCGGATGTATATGGTGGGCGCCAAGGCGGAGATTTTGAAGATGCTCAAGGGCATGGGCCGCACGCTGCAGCGGGCCAAGGAAGTGTCTCTGCTGGGCGGCAGCCGAACGGCCATGTATCTGACGTGGGAATTGCAGCGCACCAACACCCGTGTGCGGATCGTGGAAAAGGAGAAGGAGGACTGCCTGATCCTGGCCGATGAGCTGCCCGGTGCCATGATTATCCACGGTGACGGCACCGACAGTGAGCTGATCGCCAGCGAGGGTATTTTCAATGCCGATGCCTTTGTGTCGCTGACGGGACGTGACGAGGAGAATCTGCTGATGGCTCTGACGGCCCAGCGCGCCGGTGTGCCGAAGGTGCTGGCCAAGATGAACCGCCCCGGTTATATGGAACTGGTGCGCGACACCGGTATTGAGAGCATCATCAGCCCCAAAAATATTGTGGCCAACCAGATCACCAGCTATGTCCGCGCGCTGGCCAATTCCGAGGGCAGCGCCGTGGAGAGTCTCTACCGTCTGCTGGACGGCACGGTGGAAGCGCTGGAGTTTACCGCCAATGCCAAGAGCAGCATGCTGCTGGGAATTCCGCTGAAAGATCTGCGGCTGAAAAAGGGCGTGCTTTTGGCGGCCATCAACCGCAACGGCAGAACCATTATCCCCGGCGGTATGACAACCATTGAAGAAGGCGACAGCGTGGTGGTGGTGACCCGTACCACCGGCCTGCAGGACTTGCAGGATGTGCTGGCTGATTAAACGGATGGAAAACAGAAAGGAAATGAAAATGGAACAGAAATTGCGTGAATATGCGGCTCTGCTGGCTCAGGTGGGTCTGAACATCCAGCCCGGTCAGACGCTGATTATCTCCTCCCCTGTGGAGTGTGCTTATTTTGCCCGTATGTGTGCCTCGGCTGCCTACGATGTGGGCTGCCGCGAAGTGGTGATGAACTGGCGCGACGATGTGCTGGGCCGCGAGAAATTCCTGCGGGCCGACAGCGCCGTGTTTGATGAAGTGCCCGAATGGCGCCGCCATTTCTTTAACGACTACGCCAAGGAGGGCGCGGCCTATCTGTCCATTTCTGCAGAAGATCCCGAGAACCTGCTGGGCGTGGACCCCGACCGCTTGGTTCGCTCCCAGCGCGCCGGCGGCAAGGCGCTGGAGGACTTCTACCGCCTGCAGATGAGCAGCGGCTTCCCCTGGTGCATTGCCTCTATTCCCATCCCCAGCTGGGCCAAGCGCGTGTTCCCCGATGTGGCGGAGGACGAGGCTGTGGCAAAGCTGTGGGAGGCCATTTTCCACACCATGCGCATCAACGGCGACGGCAAGAGCGCCCAGCGCTGGAAAGAGCATATCGCCATGCTGGCCGAGCGTAAGGCCAAGCTCAACGCGCTGCGCTTCAAGACGCTGCACTACACCAACTCTCTGGGTACCGATCTGGTGGTGGAGCTGCCGGAAGGCCACATCTGGGAGGCCGGTGACGACGTGACCCGTGCCGGTCAGTCTTTCGTGGCCAACATGCCCACCGAGGAGATCTTCACCGCGCCGCTGCGCGAGGGCATCAACGGTGTGGTGTATGCTTCCATGCCGCTGGTCCATGACGGCAACATCATCGACGGCTTCCACTTCGTCATCCGTGACGGCAAGATCGTGGAGGCAGTGGCCGAGAAGGGCGAGGAAGTGCTGCGTTCTGCCATCAGCGTGGACGAGGGCGCCTGCTACTTCGGTGAGGTGGCGCTTGTCCCCTATGAAAGCCCCATTTCCAATCTGAAGCTGCTGTTCTACAACACCCTCTTCGATGAGAACGCCGCCTGCCACCTGGCCTTCGGCGAGGCGTATCCCTGCATCGAAGGCGGCCGCGACATGACAAAGGAGCAGCTGAAGGAGAAGGGTCTGAACGACTCCATTACCCATGTGGACTTTATGATGGGCACGGCCGATATGTCCATCGTGGGCACCACCGCTGACGGACAGGAGATCCCCGTGTTTGTCAACGGCAATTTTGCCCTGTAAGAGAAAACGGAACATGCAAAAGGAGATGGCGCAGGCCATCTCCTTTTTTTTAAGCATCCGGTATAAAGGGCCCCGTTTCCCGATGGTAGGGCAGGCAAAAAGTGGGGATTCCCTCTGAAGGTGGGGCCAGAGTGTCCGGCGGAAAGAAAATGCAGAGCCCTTCCTCCGTAAGGTAAAAGTTGTGGGGATGAAAGGCGCGGTGTATTTTTTGCTGCCAGCCGTCGTGATAGTGGGCGGCGCCCGATGCCTCCGCGCTGCGGATCTGGCGGCAAACCGGCTCCGTCACCAGCCTGCGCCACGGCGCTTGGGGCGGAAAGCAGTCCGACAGCGACAGCAGCAGATCACAGCGCAGATCCCACGTGTCACCGCGCCGGCCGGCATGCCGGTGGGGCATGCCGACGATGTGGGCATCTGTGCGCAGGCTGATCAGGTGCTGGCGCTGCAATGTGACGGTGCTGCACAGCTGCGCCTGCCATTGGGGGATGGCCAGCGCGTTTTCCCGTGCCCGATAGTAGGCAGCTTCCGCACGGGGCAGGATCTCCCGGCGGCAGGCGCGTGTGAAGCTTTCGGCGCAGGCGCGGTAGTAGCGGTTAAAGCGAGAGTTGGCGCGCCTTTCCCAGTGGGGCAGGACGATCTGTGCGGTCAGCACCGGCAATTCGTCGATGCAGAATGTCAGCTCCGGTTCCCGGGGCTGGAGAAGGACGGCTTGTGACATGGGCAGCACTCCTTTTTTGTGGCAGTATATGCGGCGCAGGCGGCGTTTTTGCCGATTTTTATTTTGACTATTTACTTTCACGGAATAAAGTGATAAAATGTAAAAGAATTTTTGGGCTAAAGTGGTGAAAAACCATAAAAGCGGAGGTATGACCATGGCAAGAGCAGCAAAATCCATTATTGCGACAAAAGAAAAAAGCGACAGACTCTATGAAGCGATCCTGACGCTGAAGACGAAAGAGGAGTGCTATAACTTCTTTCAGGACCTGTGTACCATCTCTGAGCTGCGCTCCATGGAGCAGCGCTATGAGGTGGCGGCGCTGCTGGATTCCGGCATGATTTACAGCGAGATTCTCAGCCAGACCGGCGCATCCAGTGCCACCATCAGCCGCGTGAACCGCGCGCTGCTTAACGGCGCCGGCGGTTACGACATGGTGCTGGAGCGGATGAAGGAGCAGGATAAGGCATGAACTGTTACGATGCGCTGGCAGCCAACTACGATGCGCTGACCGGCGATGTGGCGTATGAGAAACGGGCGGATTATCTGGAAAAGCTGTTCCGGAAAAGCCGCATCCCTGTGAAAACGGTGCTGGATCTGGCCTGCGGCACCGGTTCGATGACGTGGATTCTCACCGGCCGCGGCTATGAGATGATCGGCGTGGACGGCTCGGAGGAGATGCTGGCGGCTGCCATGGAAAAAAGCGGCTGCGTGGAAGGCGTGGCGCCTGTTTTTCTGCATCAGTCCATGCCGAAGCTGGACCTTTACGGCACGGTGGATGCCGCCATTTGCTGCCTGGACAGCCTGAACTATCTCACCAACCCCAAGGATGTGCGGCGCACCTTTGACCGGCTGCGCCTTTTCATTGCGCCGGGCGGCGTGCTGATCTTCGATATCAACACGGTGGAGAAGCTGGCGGCGCTGGACGGTCAGGTGTTTCTGGACGAGACGGAGGACACCTATTGCGTGTGGCGTCCGGAGTATCGGCGCGGCATCTGCACGTATTATATGGATCTGTTCCAGCTGCAGGATGACGGCAGCTGGGAGCGCAGTTTTGAGCTGCATCGGGAACGGGCTTACACCGTCGAAGAGCTGACGGCGTGGCTGGAAGAGGCTGGCTTCGGTGAGATCCGCACCTATGGCGACATGAAGATGCGCCGTCCTGCGCAAGGCGAGCAGCGGATTTATTTCAGCTGCATTCGGAAATGAGGAAGTGAGACATGTATAACGGTTTTTGGGGTCTTTGTGCCTTGTCGGCGATTTTGTGGGGACACGGCGTGTTTCTGTGGCATCGGGCGCGCAAGCAGGACTATGAGACGGATGTAAAAACGGGAAAGAAGATTCTGCTGGTACTGATCGCCGTGCTGAGTGCTGCGGCGTTGGTGGCAGGTATTGTAATGATGCTGCTGGCGGCGGAAGGTGCTGCCGTGCATGTGATGGGTCTGGCGATCCTGTGTCTGGCTTTTTGGGCCAACCACGTATTGCGCCGACTGTGTGAATAATCAGTAAAAGAGGGTTATAACCATGAGTGATCGTATTGTAAGAGCCATTTCCAGCGACGGTTTTGTGAAGGCCGTTGCTGTGTGCAGCCGTGAGATGACGGAACGTGCCCGTCAGATTCACAAGACATTGCCGGTGGGTACGGCGGCGCTGGGCCGCACGCTGGCGGCGGCTTCCATGATGGGCAATGCCCTGAAGGGACAGGGCGCCAGTCTGACGCTGCAGATTAAGGGCGGCGGCCCGTTGGGCACAGTGCTGGCCGTGTCCGATCCTGAGGGCAATGTGCGCGGCTATGTGACCAATCCCGAGGTTGACCTGCCGCTGCGGGCCGACGGCAAGCTGAACGTGGGCGCGGCCGTGGGTAACGAGGGCACGCTGACCGTGATCAAGGACCTGCAAATGAAGGAACCCTATGTGGGCACCATCGACCTGCTGGGCGGCGAGATCGCCGAGGACGTGGCGGCATATTTCGTGGAGTCCGAGCAGATCCCTTCGGCCTGCGGTCTGGGTGTGCTGGTGGACCGCGACCAGAGCGTTCGCGCCGCCGGCGGCTATCTTATCCAGTTGCTGCCCGGTGCCGACGAGGATACCATCGTCAAGGTGGAGGGCGGTATCATGGCAGCCGGCAGCGTGTCGGCCATTCTGGACAAGGATCCCGATCCGGAGAATCTGCTGCGCACCGTCATGTCCGACTTTGACCTTCGCATTCTCGAGAGCAGCGAAGTGGCGTACAAGTGCTATTGCAGCCGTGAGCGTGTGGAGCGCGCGCTGATCTCGCTGGGTACGGAGGAGTTGGAAGGTATTCTGCGTGAGCAGGGCTCGTGCCAGCTGACGTGCCAGTTCTGCGACGCGGTGTATGACTTCTCTGGCGAGGACCTGCAGATGCTGCTGGACGGCCTGAAAAAATAATTTCAAAATTCTCAAAAAAATCAAAATTAAGTGTTGACAAAAAAGCTTCCGTTTGGTATAGTAATCCTTGCCGTTCGCGAGAGCGGCAAGGACGGGAGCATAGCTCAGCTGGTTAGAGCACCTGCCTTACAAGCAGGGGGTCACTGGTTCGAGTCCAGTTGTTCCCACCATTTACATTTGGCCGAGTAGTTCAGTTGGTTAGAACGCCAGCCTGTCACGCTGGAGGTCGAGGGT
>JAZKYM010000012.1:0-7116 GCA_045612165.1 Vescimonas sp. | reverse complement strand
GACTCCCGACGGTGGCGAGACTCCCGACGGTGGCGAAGTTCCCGATGGTGGCGGAACCCCCGATGGCGGTGAAGCTCCCGATGGTGGGGAAACCCCAAGTCGGGTCGTAGCCATGTCGTCCTGTGAGCCAAGGAGTTGAGTTGCCAATTTGTCTTCCTAAGACCGCTTGGCCTCCGACTTGACTCCCGACGGTGGCGAGACTCCCGACGGTGGCGAAGTTCCCGATGGTGGCGAAACCCCCGATGGCGGTGAAGCTCCCGATGGTGGCGAAACCCCCGATGGCGGTGAAGCTCCCGAACAGGGAGACGGCGGCGCTGACCTGCAGCCGGAAGGCGGCGCGGAGGATGCTGCGCCGTCGGTATAACGGTAGGAAAAAGATAAAAAATGCGCGGTGCCGTTGGCACTGCGCATTTTTCGTGTTATAATATAGGGCAATATCAAAGAAAGGAGCATCCCTATGCTCTATCGTATTTTGGCTGTGGGCGATGTGGTGGGCGAAGAAGGCCTGCGCCATCTGAGCCGCCATCTGCGCCAGATCAAAAAAATGAAAGACATCGCCTTTGTGGTGGTCAACGGCGAGAACATTGCCGGCAACGGCCTGACGGTGGATCAGGCGGAGGATCTCTTTGCTGCCGGCGCCGATGTGATCACGCTGGGCAACCACACGTGGGGCAAAATGGAGATCGCCTCGTATCTGGAGGACAGCCCTTATATCCTGCGCCCTGCCAACTATACCGGCCGCGCCCCCGGCCGCGGTTACGGCGTGTATGACTGCGGCGCTGTCCGCGTGGCGGTGATGAATCTCATCGGCCGCTGCGGGCTGGATCACAATACTGACAATCCCTTCTTTGTGGCAGACCGTCTGCTGCAGCAGGGGAAGGAGAAACCTACCTTCACCCTCGTGGATTTCCACGCCGAGGCCACCAGTGAAAAGTTGGCGATGGCGTATTATCTGGATGGCCGTGTCAGCGCTCTGTGGGGTACCCATACCCATGTGCCTACGGCGGATGAGCGGGTCTTTCCCAAGGGCACCGGCTATATCACCGATCTGGGTATGACGGGTCCCATCGAATCGGTGCTGGGCGTCCGGCCCGAGCAGTCGGTGGAGAGCTTTCTGGGTGGCCTGCCGGGCAGATACCGCGTGGCGGGCGGCGCCTGCAAAATGGAAGCGGCTATCTTCACCCTCGACAGCGACACCGGGCTTTGTACCGCAGTGGAACGCATCGATATCCGATAATTTTTTCAAAAAACTGAAATTTCCATGACACAAAAGGAGAAATAGATCATGTCTGTTGCAAAGGTGAGAGAGTATTTGAAGGCATACGGCGTGGAAGAACGCATGCAGGAGTTTGAAGTATCCAGCGCCACGGTGGAGCTGGCTGCGCTGGCGGTGGGCGTGGAAGGCGCTCGCATTGCCAAGACCCTCAGCTTCAAGATCGGCGAGGACCCTATTTTGATTGTGGCTGCCGGCGATGCCAAGATCGACAACAGCAAATACAAGCACTATTACCACGCCAAGGCCAAGATGCTGACCTTTGAAGAGGCGGTGGAGCGCATCGGTCACGCCCCCGGCGGCGTGTGCCCCTTTGCCCTGCCCGAGGACGTAAAGACGTATCTGGACGTCTCCCTGCGCCGCTTTGCCACGGTGTTCCCTGCGGTGGGCAGCGCCGCGTCTGCCATTGAACTGACCTGCGACGAATTGGAAAAGTGCTGCGGCGCCAACTTCGTGGAGTGGGTGGACGTGTGCAAGGGCTGGCAGGAGGAAAACGATGGTTAAGATCCTCCACGCGGCGGATTTCCATCTGGACAGCGCCTTTGGCGCTCTTTCGGAGGAACGGGCGCGTCAGCGCCGTCGGGAGTGTCGGCAGTTGGTGGGGCGATTGGTGGACTACGCCAATGACCACGGCGCAGACATGATGCTGCTGTGCGGCGATTTGTTTGACGGCCAGCGAGTCTATGCCCAGACCACCGAGGAGTTGGCCGAGGCGCTGGGACGGTTCCACGGGCCGGTGATCATCGCCCCCGGCAACCACGATCCCTATACCGCCCACAGCCCTTATGCCAGAGGTGTGTGGCCGGAGAATGTATATATTTTTACGCAGAACACCATGGAAAAGCTGGAGTTCCCCCAGTATGGATGCACCGTTTACGGTGCCGCTTTTACGGCGGCCGAGTGCGCAGAACCGGAGAACTTTGCCGCGCAGGGCGACGGCGTGCAGCTGCTGGCCATCCACGGCGAGGTGGGGCGCGAGGGCAGCCGCTATCGCAGCCTGACACCGGAGTGGCTGGAGCGCAGCGGCGTGGACTATGCGGCGCTGGGCCATGTCCATGAGCACCGCGGCGTGCAGCATGCCGGAAAGACGGCCTACGCCTATCCCGGCTGCCCCGAGGGCCGCGGCTTTGACGAACTGGGCAAAAAGGGCTTTTTATTCGGTACCGTGGATAAGGCTGGCGTGGAGCTGCATTTTGTGCCGTTTTCCCGTCGCCGTTATGAGATCCTGACGGTAGATGTAACGGATGCGGCTGTTGCCGATGTGGCAGCGGAGGCGCTGAGGGGCAGGGAAGAGGACATCGTGCGGCTGATCCTCACCGGTGAGGTGGACGAAGCGCCCGACACGGCGGCGCTGACGGAGCAGCTCTCCCTGCTGTGCTGGCAGCTGGAATTGCGCGATCAGACGTGCTTGCGCCGTGATCTGTGGTACGGCTGCGGAGAAGATTCCCTACGGGGCTTATTTTTGGCAAATCTGAGGGAAGAATATGAAAAAGCGGATGCGCAGGGCCGCACCGCAATCGAGCAGGCGGTGCGCTTCGGTCTGGCTGCCATGGAAGACCGGGAACTGCCATAAAGGCGGAAGAGAAGATGAAGAAGATTTTAATGATCGCCACCGGCGGCACCATCGCCTCGGAGATGACGCCCTCCGGTCTGGCGCCGGAGCTGAATCCGCAGCAGCTGTTGAGCTTTATTCCCCGTATTGCGGAAATCTGTCAGGTGGAGTGCTTGCAGCTTTATAGCCTTGACAGCACCAACATTTGCCCTAAGCACTGGTTGGGGATTGCTGAAGCGGTGCGGGAAAATTACCACCGATATGATGGCTTTGTCATCAGCCACGGCACGGATACTATGGCCTACACGGCAGCGGCGCTGAGCTATCTTATTCAGGACAGTCCCAAGCCCA
Organism: Vescimonas sp.; assembly: GCA_045612165.1. Classification (GTDB taxonomy): domain Bacteria; phylum Bacillota; class Clostridia; order Oscillospirales; family Oscillospiraceae; genus Vescimonas. The sequence continues at coordinate 3,940 of JAZKYM010000012.1, read as the reverse complement.
TCGTGCTGACCGGCGCGCAAAAGCCCATCTGGTTTGACAGCACCGACTCCAAGCGCAATTTGACTGATGCCTTTATTTACGCCTGCCGCGGCTGCGGCGGTGTACAGATCGTCTTTAACGGCAAGGTGATTCTGGGCACAAGAGCGCGCAAGACGTACTCCAAGAGTTTTCAGGCCTTTTCCAGCGTCAACTACCCCGATCTGGCGGTGCTGCAGGATGAACATTTGCTGCAGTATATCTGCTGCGAGTGTAAAGAGCAGCCGGTGTTCTACGACAAGATGAACACCAATGTAGGTCTTTTGAAGTTGATCCCCGGTACGGATGCCCAGCTGCTGGACTTTATGGCCCAACGCTATGACGGCCTGATCATCGAGAGCTTCGGTGTGGGCGGATTACCCCACTATGAAGACGACGCCTTCTACCCCATCATCCGCCGCGCGGTGGAGCAGGGCAAGATCGTGGTGATGACCACCCAGGTGCCCAATGAGGGCAGCGACCTGACAGTGTACCACGTGGGCGGCCATCTCAAGAGCAGCCTGCGCCTGCTGGAGGCCTACGATATGACCACAGAGGCGGCGGTGGCCAAGCTGATGTGGATTCTGGGCCAGACCCACGACTTTGACGAGGTGGAGCGCCTCTTCTATGAGCCGGTGGCCAAGGATATTTTGTATAGTGCAGAATAAGAAGAGGACGGCGCAAGCCTTCCTCTTATACTATTATATATTATATAGGTATCGTTTCTATACTATATTATATAATAGGAACCTCTGCCGAGGGTTGACATTTCCATCCAAGACAGATACAATACCATTTTGGATAGAAATCTGTGAAAAAACCACATTACGATATAAAGGAATGAAACGATTATGGCAAAAGATCAGAGAAATGTAGAAGCCATCACCTCCATGGAGGTGGACTTTACCCAATGGTATACCGACGTATGCAAGAAGGCGGAGCTGATTGACTACTCCACCATCAAGGGCATGTTCGTTTACCGTCCCTATGGTTACGCCATCTGGGAGAACATCCAGCACGCCATGGACGCCATGTTCAAGGCCACCGGCCACGAGAATGTGATGATGCCCATGCTGCTGCCCGAGTCCCTGCTGCAGAAGGAGAAGGACCACGTGGAGGGCTTCGCTCCCGAGTGCGCCTGGGTCACTTTCGGCGGCAGCGAGGAGCTGGAGGAGCGTTACGCCATCCGCCCCACTTCCGAGACCATCTTCTGCGAGCATTTCAAGAACGTCATTCAGTCCCACCGCGATCTGCCCAAGCTCTATAACCAGTGGTGCAGCGTCATCCGCTGGGAAAAGACCTCCCGTCCCTTCCTGCGCCACCGCGAATTCCTGTGGCAGGAGGGTCACACCATGCACGCCACCGAGGAAGAGGCTCGCGAGGAGACCATGCAGATGCTGGAGATCTACGCCAAGTTCTTCGAGGATGTGCTGGCCATGCCCGTCATCCGCGGCCGCAAGACCGACAAGGAGAAATTCAACGGCGCCGAGGAGACCTACACCGTGGAGTGCATGATGCACGACGGCAAGGCTCTGCAGTCCGGTACCAGCCACTACTTCGGCGACGGCTTTGCCAAGGCCTTTGAGATCACCTTCGCCGGTAAGGACAACCAGCTGCACAATCCCCACCAGACTTCCTGGGGTTGCTCTACCCGTATGATCGGCGGCATCATCATGACCCACGGCGACAACAACGGTCTGGTGCTGCCTCCCCGTATCGCTCCCATTCAGGTCATCGTTCTGCCCATCGCCCAGCACAAGCCCGGTGTTCTGGATGCAGCCGGCGATCTGTGCGACCGCCTGAAGGCTGCGGGCCTTCGCGCCAAGATGGACAGCAGCGACCAGTCCCCCGGCTGGAAGTTCGCCCAGTATGAGATGAAGGGTGTGCCTCTGCGCGTGGAGATCGGCCCCAAGGACATGGAGAAGGGTCAGTGCTGCATCGCACGCCGCGACACCGGCGAGAAGACCTTCGTACCTCTGAGCGAGCTGGAGAGCACCGTCAAGCAGCTGCTGGACGCCATCCACGACAACATGTACGCCATGGCTCTGCAGAACCGTCAGGAGAACACCTTTGATATCACCTCCGTGGCCGAGGCCAAGGAGATCATCGCCACCAAGGGCGGTTTCCTCAAGTCCAAGTGGTGCGGCTCTCTGGAGTGCGAGCTGGCCATGAAGGAGCAGGTGGGCGTCACCTCCCGTTGCATGCCTCTGCAGCAGAGCGGCAGCGAGGGCAAGTGCCCTGTGTGCGGCAAGGATTGCAGCACCGATATCTACTGGGCAGTTGCTTATTAAAAAAACACAGCAAAAGGGACGGCTACGCCGTCCCTTTTGTGTCCGATGTGGCTGGTATCGGGCGCAGCACGGAAAAGGTGAGGGGGACGAGCCCTTCTTTTTTGTGCAGACATAGCGGCGAGAGCCCCAAATCGTGGGCGCGAGCGGCGGAAAAACACAAGATATGGTTGGTTTTCGGGGAGAAAATATTTTCGGAAAAATCCACGAAAATATCCGAAAAATTTTATAAAAAACATCAAAAAAATACTTGACATTGAAGCCTCTTTCGATTATCATATGAGGGTACGCGCGCGAAGGGTGCTGCACACCCGGAGGCGTTTACAATGCGATGAACCGGGAGATTGCGGCGAAAGCCGGTAACTTTCGGGGAGTATGTCCGAGAATCGGGCGGCTGAGAGACTTTCTGTGCGTCAGCGTAGATCGCTGCGCCAGAAAACACCGGCCACATTATGTGCCGGTGTTTTTCATGAGCCGGAATGATACGCACGGAAGGGCGTATAAGAAATCTCTCACCGTACGGCAATTGGTCCGCAGTAACAAAAACCGTACAAAATTATGGAGGAACAAACCAAATGGCAAAAGAAATGATTCGCATTCGTCTGAAGGCCTATGACCATCAGGTCATCGACCAGAGCGCAGAGAAGATCGTCGAGACCGCCAAGCGCACCGGCGCTACCGTGTCCGGCCCCATCCCCCTGCCCACCAAGAAGGAGATCGTCACCATCCTGCGTGCGACCCACAAGTACAAGGACAGCCGTGAGCAGTTCGAGCGTCGCACTCACAAGAGATTGATCGACATCACCAACTCCACCCCCAAGACCGTTGAAGCCCTGATGGCTCTGGATCTGCCCGCTGGTGTGGAAATCGAGATCAAGCTGTAAATTATACATTATATAATATACACGCGATCAAACAACAAAATGCTTGCAACCCTGATGTTCACCGACTTGCGTTAAGGTGAACAGGGTCACGTCGGCAGAGCAAGCGCTTCGCGCCCAATGTGAAGTGAACTATGCCGACCAATAACCTTTAGGAGGATCATACATGAAAGCAATCATCGGCAAGAAAGTCGGCATGTCTCAGATCTTCGACGCCAACGGCAAGGTCATCCCCGTCACCGTGATCGAGGCTGGTCCCTGCGTGGTCGTGCAGAAGAAGACTGTCGAAAAAGATGGCTATGCAGCCGTGCAGCTGGGCTTCGAGGACGTCGCCGAGCGCAAGCTGACCAAGCCTGAACTGGGCCACCTGGCCAAGGCCAACGTGGGCCCCAAGAAGTACCTGCGTGAGTTCAACCTGGAGAACGCTGCTGAGCTGAACGTCGGCGACGTGATCAAGGCTGACACCTTCAAAGAGGGTGAGTGGGTTGACGTGACCGGCACCAGCAAGGGTCACGGTTACGAAGGCGTTGTTAAGCGCCACGGCGCAGGCCGTACTCCCATGAGCCACGGCGGTGGCCCCGTCCATCGTCACGCCGGTTCCATGGGCGTTATCGATCCCGCCCGCATCTTCAAGGGCAAGATCGGCGCCGGCCAGATGGGTTGTGACCAGGTCACCATCCAGAATCTGGACGTCGTTAAGGTCGATCCCGAGCTGAACCTGATCGCCGTTCGCGGTGCTGTTCCCGGTCACAAGGG
>JAZKYM010000011.1:0-3948 GCA_045612165.1 Vescimonas sp. | reverse complement strand
CAACACGCTGCTCGATGGCAAAATGACTCATATTGCCCAGCATAGTGGCGGCTTTGTGGCGCAGACCCTGAGAAACCGCCTGCAGCAGCTCGTTTTCGTAGGCGTAACGCTTTTCCATCGTCTCCATGTCCAGCAGCGCCTGATCGGGGGAGAGGGGATCGTTGCGCAGTGCCAGCGGCGTGGGCGTGTCCAAGGCGTGGCTCATATCCACCAGACTGTACGCCTCGCTTCCACCCCAGATTACATCGGCGTAGGCGTTGATGACAGACAGCAGATACGACTCCTCCCCGATGACCGGTATGCTGCCGTAAAAAGCTTCCATCTGGCGGAAACGGGTGGGGGAGATGGCGTAGTTCTGCGCATCCTGCAGCAGCTGCTCATGGGTGAGGGGGGCTGTCATATAAGGGCCGATCAGCAGCACGGACGACTCCTGCGGCAGACGCAGGAGCAGATAGGTGCATAAAAAACTGTCCGTCACTTTGTAGATGGTCTGCCTCTCCAGCTGGCGCGGCAGCGTGCCAAACAGATGACGGTAAGCATCGTCCAGTCCCAGAAACCGGCGCAGTCCCATGTCCAGCGAAGCATCGGGCAGGGCGCCGTCGGTCAGGACATGGACCGGCAGATGCAGATTGCGCAATATTTTTTGCATGAAAAGAAATTCCGTTTGGCCAAGCATAATAAACCTCCGGCAAATAATGGGCAGGGTGAACAAAAGAGACGATGTTTTCGGAAATATTATCATACATATTTTCTCGAAAAGCAAGAGGTTATCTGAAAAGAATACATGGATTGAAGAAAATAATACTCACGATTTGTCGTTTTCCCCTGTACAATAGAAAGCGAAAGTGCGAAAGGGTGAATTGCGCCCATTTTGTGCCGGAGAATTTGAGAAAAGAAAGAGGAAATCCAAATGGCTAAGAAAAAAGTAGAACTGGATGCCAAGGGCTATCCCAAGTTTGGTATCCGTGACAAACTGGCTTATGCCGCCGGCGACGCAGCCTGCAACCTGAGCTTTGGCCTGAAGCCCACCGTGCAGACCTTCTGGCTGGTTTACATGATGATGGAGACGGGTCTGTTCTCCCTGCTGCTGCTGTTGGTGCAGGCATGGGATGCTATCAACGACCCGCTGATCGGCTCCCTCATCGACAGCGACAGAAGAAGATATAAGCGCGGTAAGTATAAGACTTACATCCTGATCGGCGCCTGCGGCCTGCTGGTGGGCGGCGCTGCCGTGTTCCTGCCCTTCCCCAATGCCAGCGTGGTTGTCAAGGCTATGCTGTTCATCGTTGGCTATGTCATTTGGGATGCTGCCTACACCATGGCTAACGTTCCCTACGGCACCATGCTGAACATCGTGACCGACAGCACCGAGGAGAGAGCTTCTCTGTCCGTGTTCCGTTCCATCGGCGGCGCCGTGGGCGGTATGGTCCCCGGCATGATCCTGCCTATGCTGATTTGGAACAAGGTCACCTTTGATCCCCAGAACCCCGCCTGGTTCCTGGATAAGATCCAGATCCCCGAAGGCGCAGAGGCCACTTTCGCTCCCGAAAACTTCCTGAAGGATCCTCTTACCGGCGCAGCCTATCAGGTCGGCGACAAGGTGCTCAGCCCCCTGACCGGCAAGCAGATCGAGGTCCTGCTGGGCGACAGAGTGTTCTTCGCCGCTTTGATCATGGGCGTTCTGGCTTTCGTGTTCTTCCTGTTCATGATCAAGAAGATCACCATCCGCGGTGATGAGTACGCACAGCTCAACAACGAAGGCGAGAAGGTCAACCTGATCAAGTCCTTCGGTACCTTTATGAAGATCCGCCCCGCTGTTGGCTGCACCATCGCTGCCATGGGTATGTTCCTGGGTATGCAGTCCGCCGGTACCGCCACCACCATCATGTTCGCCACCCACTTTGGTCAGGCTTCCATGTCCGGTATTGTGACCATGGTCGGCTTCCTGCCCATGTTCATCTTCATGCCTCTTGCCACCAAGCTGGTGAAGAAGTACGGTAAGAAGGAAGTTGCCTCCATCGGTACCATTGCCGGTCTGATCGGCGGCGCCATCCTGTGCATCTTCCCCCTGTGCCCCTTCAAGATGCAGCTGATCGTTTACATGGGCGGTCTGGTGTTCTTCGGCCTGGGCATGGGCTTCTATAACTGCGTTTCCTGGGCCATGATGGGCGATGCCATCGACTATCAGGAGTGGAAGTTCGGTCAGAGAGAGGAAGGCGTTGTCTACGCTCTGCACTCCTTCTTCCGTAAGCTGGCTCAGGGCGTTGGCCCCGCTGCCGTCATTGCCCTGATGGGTACTCCTATCATCGGCTATGTGGAGGCTCTGGGTACCATCGGCCAGTCCGCTGAGACTGCCGCCAGACTGTGCTGGCTGGTGGCCGGCCTGTACATGTTCAGTGCTGTTTGCCAGTTCGTGGGCGTTGCACTGGTCTACAACATCGACAAGAAGACTCTGGAGACCATGCGCAGTGAGCTGGCTGAGCGCCGCGCCGCCAAGTAATCCGGCGATTCTGATCTTACACACACCGCGGCCGGGCAGGCGGCACTATGCTGTCTGCCCGGCTCTCTCTCATATTTGCAAGGAGGTCATTCCAATGAGAAACGTATTCAATTTTAACGCCGGCTGGTTCTTTGCCAAGGAATCCCAGATTCCCGCCAACCTGCCTGCCGACTGGGAAGCCGTTGACCTGCCCCATTGCTGGAACGCTGTGGACGGTCAGGACGGCGGTAACGACTATTTCCGCGGCACCTGCTGCTATGCCAAGAGCTTTGCCAAGGCTGACCTGCCCCAGACCGAACGCTATTATCTGGAGATTCAGGGCGCCAACTCCTCCGCCGATGTGTACCTCAACGGCGTGAAGCTGGCTCACCACGACGGCGGCTACTCCACCTGGCGCGTGGAGCTGACCGAGACGCTGCAGGACGAGAACCTGCTGGCCGTCACCGTGGATAACGCCGCCAACGAGACCGTCTATCCCCAGATGGCCGACTTTACCTTCTACGGCGGTCTGTACCGCGATGTGAACATCGTCTGCGTCAGCGACTCCCACTTCGATCTGGACTACTACGGCGGCAAGGGTATCGCCGTCACCCCCGTCATGGACGGCGCCAATGCCAATGTGGGCGTGGAAGTCTGGGTCACCAATGCCAAGGAAGGCCAGACCATCCGCTACACCGTGTATGATGCGCAGGAGAACGCCCTGCAGACCGTGGAGAGCGATGAGACCGCCGCTTCCTTCGTCATCGAGAACGCCCACCTGTGGCACGGCCGCAAGGATCCCTACCTGTACTGCCTGGAGGCAGAGCTGGTGGAGAACGGCGAAGTGATCGATGCCGTGTGCACCCGTTTCGGCTGCCGCAGCTTCCAGATCGATCCCAACCGCGGCTTCATCCTCAACGGCGAAGAGTATCCCCTGCGCGGCGTCAGCCGTCATCAGGACCGCTGGGGAAAGGGTAACGCCCTGAGCCACGCCGATCACGAAGAGGATATCGACCTGATCTGCGAGGTGGGCTGCACCACCATCCGTCTGGCCCACTATCAGCACGACCAGTATTTCTATGATCTGTGCGATGAGCGCGGCCTTGTGATCTGGGCTGAGATCCCCTATATCTCCCGTCACATGCCCACCGGCCGTGAGAACACCATTTCTCAGATGCGCGAGCTGGTGGTTCAGAACTACAACCACCCCTCCATCGTTGTCTGGGGTCTGAGCAATGAGATCTCCATCGCTGGCAGCAGCGAGGATCTGCTGGAGAACCACCGCATCCTCAACGATATGTGCCACGAGATGGACAAGACCCGTCTGGCCACCATCGCTGCCGTCTCCATGTGCAAGATGGACGATCCCTACCTGCAGATCCCCGATGTGGTCAGCTATAACCACTACTTCGGCTGGTACGGCGGCGAGACCTCCATGAACGGCCCCTGGTTTGATAAGTTCCACGCCA
>JAZKYM010000010.1:0-8773 GCA_045612165.1 Vescimonas sp. | reverse complement strand
CATACGGGCGGGCGCCTTTATTAGTTGTTCGTGTTGTACGTTAGCAAGCAATCGGCTTAGCCGTTGGCCAGGTTGTACATCTCGAAAGCGTCGTTGATGGTCTGAACCATGGTGGCAATAGCATCATCAACGGGAGTGCCGTTGCAGACAGCCTCCAGGCAGGTCTGCTGGGCCAGGGTGTACTCGTTGTTGGTAGCGGTGAAGGCATAGAATGCGCTATCGTCGCCAGCCAGGAAGTCCTTGATGTTCTGATCGAAGGAAGGTCTCCAGGACAGGGTGGCCTGGAAGTCGGGATGCTCATAGATCTCCTTGTACATGGGCATGTAGGAGGTATCCTGGTTCCACTGCAGCTGAACTTCAACGCTGGTGAAGTACTTCAGGAACTCATAAGCGCCCTGCATGGACTTGGTCTTGCCGTTGTCGATGATGAACATACCGTTACCGGAAGTGCAGTAACCGGTGCCCTTGCCGTTATCGGTGATGGTGTACATGGGCTGGAAGCCAACTTCCTGACCGTTAGCCTCGCAAGCTTCCTTGATGCGCTTGTAGGAGGAGTTGGTGGTGATCATCATAGCCAGATCGCCAGCAGCCATAGCGGGCTCCAGCTCGTCCTTCTTGGAGGAACCAACGGGGAACACATAGCCCTTAGCGGCCAGGTCAGCCCACTGGGTGTAGTACTGCTTCACGATGTCAGCGAAGCCGTTGGAGTTGTCGTCATACAGGCACTTGGTGGGCAGGCCGGTGGAAGCGTTGTCGGCGTCGACAGTGTAGAAGCCCTCACGATGGAAAGCGTAGTTGGCCCAGATACCGGAGTGCTCTTCGGACAGAGCGTACTTGCAGTGGCCGCCCTCGACCAGCTTGATGGAAGCATCATAGATCTTCTGGAAAGAGGTCAGGGAGGTGGGATCGATGCCAGCCTTGTCGAACACGGTCTTGTTGTAGAAGAAGCCGGACAGGGACAGGCCGATGGGGTAACCGATCATGCCATCCTCGTTACCATAGGTAGCGGTCAGGGGGGCATACAGCTCGCGATCATAGGTGGGGTCAGCATCGATGTAGTCCTGAACCATCTTGATCAGGCCGGAGTGCAGGTAGGAACCAACGGTCTCGGAGGAGGAGTTGCACAGAGCGGGCAGGTCCTTCTTCTCGGTGGCCATCAGCTTAGCAATCTGATCATAGTAGCCGCCGTTGTACTCACGGACAACCCAATACTCATCCTGCATGTTGTTGAAAGCCTCAATGTGGGGATCGACGTACTTGGTGGTACCGGAGCCATAGGGGGACCAGTACATAACCAGGACGCGGCCTGCGGGGGCACCGTACTCGTTGCCTTCCTGCAGGATGATGCTGGTATCGGGCTCTTCGGGCTGATCGGTGTTGGGCTTTTCGCCGCAAGCGACCAGAGACAGAGCCATGACCAGAACCAGGATCAGAGCAAGAATCTTCTTCATAATCTTTTCTCCTTTAAAAATATTTTGTAAAACACCTTTTTGGTGAAATACACAGAAATGGGGGTTTTAGGATGACCGATTAGCCCTTAACGGCACCGGCGGTCATGCCCTTGACGATGTACTTGTGGCCGATAACGAACACCAGCACAACGGGGACGATACAGCAGGCGGCGCAGGCCATATCCTGAGCGGTGGAGTTAAACTCGGCGTCCTTCAGCGTGGCAACGGCCAGCTGGATGGTACGCATGCTCTCGGTATTGGTGACCAGCAACGGCCAGAAGTAACGGTTGTAAACGGTGATGAACTCACGGATACTCAGTGCGGCCAGAGAGGGGACGGACAGGGGCAGGGCGATACGGAAGAAGAATCCCAGATCGCCGCAGCCGTCAATGTCGGCAGCTTCACGCAGGTCGCGAGGCAGAGTCAGATAGTACTGACGCATCAGGAAGATACCCATACCACCGATCAGCATGGGAAGTGCCATACCCAGATGGGTGTTGGTCAGGTTCCACTTCTGGATCTGGATGTAGTTGGCGATGATAACCACGTCGCCGGGGATCATCATGGTGGTCAGAACGAAGGTGAACAGGATGTTCTTGCCCTTGAAATCGAAGTAGGTCAGCGCATAGGCAGCCAGGGAGCAGAAGATTACCTGGGAGACGATGACGACGGCACACTGGATCAGGGTGTTGAACAGGAAGCGGTGCATGGGCACGCGGCTGAGAACGCCGATAAAGTTCTCAATAGTGGGGTTGGTGGGAGGCAGCATAGCGGCCCAGCCCAGAGAGTTAACGACATCAGACTCCGTCTTGATAGCGGAGCAGAAGCACACCAGCAGAGGGGCGCAGATCAGGCAGCCAATGAGGATCTTAATTGCATAGCCGATCCAATATTTGGTGGCCTTCTTGGACATCTTTTTGTTCTTCAAGAGTAGAACACCACCTTTTCTTCAAGAGCGGTCTGGATACGGGTCACGATGAAGATGATCACGAACAGAGCCAGAGCCTGCACGTAAGCGGTTTCATAACGGCCGTTCAGGAAGGCGTTTTCGTACATGCCGTAGATCAGCGTGGTGGTGGCGCCGTTGGGGCCGCCGGAGGTCAGCAGCTTGATCTGGCCGAAAGCGCGGAAAGAAGCCGTAATGTTCAGGAAGATAACAAAGAAAATCTGGGGGGAAGCCAGGGGGATCATGATCTTCAGAGCGCGGCGGAAGGGGCCGGCGCCATCCAGCGTAGAGCTTTCGATCAGATCAATGGGCACGTTACGGAAGCCCACCAGCAGGAAGATGAAGGTAGAACCGATACTCAGCCACACGGTGACGAATGCCACGGACTCCAGAGCCAGAGTGGGCTCACGCAGCCAAGCCAGGTTGGTGCCCAGCATAGCGTTGAGCACGCCGCCTTCTTTACGCATGATGAAGATAAAGATGGTGGCGGCAGGAGCGGAAGCAACGGCCATGGGCATGGAGAACAGCGTCTCATACACGCGGCTGCCCTTCTTCTGCTCGGCAGACAGCAGAGCCAGAATCATGGCAACAACCAGAGTGCCGATACAGACCATGGCGGCAAAGTAGAAGGTATTGCCCAGAACCTGAGTGAAGGTACGGTTGGTGAACACACGGATGTAGTTCTTGATACCGACATACTTGACCCAGTTACCCTTCTTGTCAGTCAGTGCGAACGAATAGATGATGGTTCGCAGGAAGGGCCAGTAAGTAAAGGCGGTGAAAAGTGCCAGAGCAGGCACCAGCAGCAGATAAGGAAGCGGAGTCGGCTTCTTTTTTCTGCCGGAAACGGGCTGAAGTTGCTTTTTCTTGTTCATCAGCTTTCATCTCTCCTTTTTTCTCAACTCAGTCTGCTCCACAATAAAGATGCAGATTGCGTCTTGTCACAAGAGCGGCAAGAGACTGACTCTGTAACAAAGCGGGCAGTTAAGGCTGCCGTAAATATGCATCCATGTCAATGGGGTGGAAGATCGCCTTGAATGGGGAAAGTCCCGATACAAAGCAAAAAGCTTTGTCCCAGCGGCCCAAAAACCTGCCTGACAACTGTGGTTTAGCTGCGCAGTCATTAAGCAGAGCGGAAGCCATGGACAAAACGCGACTGTTTTTGTGCTTTAATTATAATAGTGCTGCGGAAAAAACGCAAATGCTTTTTGGTTATTTGAGGGATTCGACGGTGATTTTGGCTTATTGCACATTTTTACTTCCTGATTTTAGGCAAATTGCCATAGCAAAAGGGGGATAAAGAGGGGTTCTACATGTAAAAAACGGACAAACTTTGTGAAAAGATATACAAAACGGCCTTTTTTGACGCAAAAGAGCCGGATACGGATGGCCCGAAAAAAGAAAAGGGTTCATATTTATGCATCCGTTATCCCATCAGAAGGCGCACACTCCACGCAGAGAAGAGAAAGCCGGCCAGGTCGGCTGCCAGAGCGGCGGGGACGGTATAGCGCGTTTTACGGATCCCGGCAGCGCCGAAGTAGACGGCGATGGTGTAAAAGGTGGTTTCCGTGGAACCCAGCATCACTGCCGCCACGCGGCCGATGTAGGAGTCGGGGCCGTATCGGGCCATCAGCTCGCTGCCGGCCGCCAGTGCGCCGGAACCGCTGAGGGGGCGGATGAGCATCAGCGCCGTGGTTTCGGCAGGCAGGCCCAAACGCCCGGTCAGAGGAGCGAGACAGGCGGTGAGCAGATCCAACGCGCCGGATACGCGCAGCATGTAGATGGCGCAAAAAAGAGCAGCCATAGACGGCAGGATGCGTGCCGCCACGCCCAGCGCGCTTTCCGCGCCGGCGGTCAATGCGGCGTAGACGTCCACCTTGCGGTGCAGGCCGTAGACGGCGCAGCCCAGCAGCAACAGGGGGACGGTCAGGGCGGAGAGCGTCATACCGGATCCCTCCATAAAGATTGCAGCAGCCGCGCCGCCGCCAGTCCCACGGTCACGGACAATGCCGAAGTGAGCCAGACGGCCGGCAGGATGTCCAGCGGCGCCTTGCTGCCGCAGGCGGCGCGCACACTGGCCACCGTGGTGGGCAGCAGTTGGATGGATGCCGTGTTGAGCACCACCAGACGGCACAGCTCGTCGCCGGCGATTCCGTTGCAGTCACGGGCCATCCGCCGCGCAGCCCGGATGCCAAGGGGCGTGGCGGCATTACCCAGCCCCAACAGATTGGCCGAGAAATTGGCGGAGAGAGCGGCCAGCGTCTCCTCGTCCCGGGCCGCACCGGGCATCAGCCGCCGCAGAAGTGGGCGGAACAGGTGGGCCAGTCCTGCGGCCAGACCGGTGCGCTCCAGCAGTTCCATCACGCCCATCCACAGACACATGCCGCCCAATATGCCCAGACACAGTTCCACGGCGGCGCCGGCACCTTCCAACGCCGCAGTGCCCACGGCGTCGATTCGACCGGTAAAGATACCGCACAGGACCGACAGGGCCACCATGCCGGTCCAAATCCATGCCATTGCCATATAAAATCACCTCCTGTATGATCTATATGCACAAATGTTAACGCCAATCTGTAAACAAAATGTCGAAATTAACAATAAATAGTTGACAACTAGGAGAACGCCATTCATAATGAACATATGGAAACCCGAAAATTCCGGCTACAGAGGTGAACTACTGTGAAGTCTACCGGCATTGTAAGAAAAGTGGATGAACTGGGGCGAATCGTTTTGCCCATTGAGCTGCGGCGTACGCTGGACATTTCCGAGAGGGATGCGCTGGAAATTTACGTGGAGGGCTCGGCGATTGTTTTGAAAAAGTATCGCCCCACCTGCATTTTTTGTGACAGCGTCAAAGATGTGAGCGTATTTAAGGGAAAGAATATCTGTCCTAAATGCTTGCGCGAACTGCGCAGCGACACGTAAGTACGATATTGGCAAACAGGCAGCCTGCATTTGTTGCAGGCTGCTTTATTGTTTTGGTTGACAAGTTTTGGAAACGGGGAATATAATCAAAACTAGCAAACAAGGCAAAATCCGCCTGAAGGGAGCGTTTGACAATGGGTATTATGGAAAAGATGCGGCTGGACGGAAAGAAGATCTTCGTGACCGGCGGCGCTCGTGGTATCGGCATGAACTATGCACAGGCGGTGGCGGAAGCCGGCGCTGATGTGGCGATCGTGGATATGGATCTGGCGGCCGCACAGGCTACGGCGGAGCGGCTGGCAGCGGAAACGGGCCGTACCTTTATTGCTGTGCAGGCCGATGTGACCGATCCTGCCTCTGTGGATGCCATGATGGAGACGATTTTGGCACAGTTCGGCCGTCTGGATGCCGCGTTCTGCAACGCCGGTATCTGCATTAACGTTCCGGCAGAGGAGATGAGCTATGAGACGTGGAAAAAGGTGATCGACGTCAACCTCAACGGCGTGTTCCTCACCAATATTGCTGCCGGCAAGCAGATGCTCAAGCAGGGCGGCGGTTCTATTATCAATACCGCTTCCATGTCGGCCCATATCGTCAATGTGCCGCAGCCTCAGTGTGCCTATAATGCCTCCAAGGCCGGCGTGATCCAGCTGACAAAGTCTTTGGCCATCGAGTGGGCCACCCGAGGCGTTCGGGTCAACAGCATCAGCCCCGGCTATATCGGCACCGACCTGACGCTCAACTCTCCCAGCCTCATTCCGCTGATCGAGCAGTGGAATGCCATGGCACCCATGCACCGTCTGGGCAAGCCGGAGGAGCTGCAGGCCATCGCAGTCTATCTGGCCGGTGATGCCAGTCCCTTCACCACCGGCGCCGACTTCGTCATCGACGGTGCCTTCACCTGCTTCTAAGAGAATAAAAACCGGAGGCCCACAGGCCTCCGGTTTTTTGTGCAGTTTGAAGTTACTGGCGCATCTTCCGCAGCTGACCGGCCTGTTCCAGAGCAGGGCGCAGCGCAGAATAGAGAATGGGCGCAGCCACCATGGCGGCCACGGCGTTGATGAGAGATGCAGGCAGTTTACTTCCCATGGTGACCCACACGGCATCCACGGGATAGCCGTAGATAAACCGCTGATAGACGAAGGTTTTGAGCATATACAGCGCCACATAGGTCAGGGCGCCGATGATGCAGGCGGCAATGTTCCAGCCGTGGCGCTTTGCCTCGCGGCCACCGGCAAAGGCAATCTTGGCGCAGACCCAGGCCATGAGGAACTTGGAGACAAAGGTGATGACTACCTGAATGAGGTCGTAGCCGCCCCACAGCGCGTCATACAGAGCCGAGCCAAAACCGGCAGCCAGTCCACCGGGAATACCGCCCATCAAAAGGCCGCTTAAAAGGCACATGGCGTTGGCAAAGTGAACCTTGGAGCCAAACAGCGGAAAACGGAAGAACGTAACGGCACATACCAGAGCGGCCATCACGCCAATATAACAATTTGTACCAGCGAAAACTTCTTTTTCATAGGGAAACCCTCCTGCATTCGAAATCAGCAGCACCATCATATATAAAAACTGGGCCTGTTAAAAGGCCCAGTTTTTGCATATTCGATATACCCAGATTAAGATTTCAGCGCCGCATCGTACAGATCGTTTTTGTTCAGTCCTGTGTCGGCGGAAACCTGGCGCACCGCGTCTTTCATCCGCATGCCGCCCTCGCGCAGTGCCAGCACACGGGCAACGCCCTCGTCCATGGTCATGGCAGGTCCTTCGCGGCGGATAGCGCCGCCCACCACCAGCACATATTCGCCGCGGGGCTCGTTGGCGGTGTAGTAGTCCACCGCGCCCTGCAGCGTGGTGCGCATGGTCTCCTCGTGGAGTTTGGTCAGCTCCCGGCACAGGGCAATGGGCCGGTCACCCAGAATCTCCAGCATATCGCTCAACGTAGGGCGCAGCTTGTGGGGCGCTTCGTGAAACACCATGGTGCGCACCTCGCCCATCAGCTCGCCCAGCTGCTCGCGGCGCTCCTTGCGGTTGGCGGAGAGGAAGCCTTCAAACGTGAATCGGCCGGTGGGCAGGCCGGAGACGGCCAGCGCCGTGATGCAGGCGCAGCAGCCGGGGATGCTCTGAACGGTGATGCCGTTTTCAGCGCACAGCCGTACCAGATCTTCGCCGGGATCGCTGATGGCGGGGGTGCCGGCGTCGGTCACCAGCGCGCACACTTCGCCGGAGAGCAGCCGCTCCACGATGGCCTGACCTGCCGCGGCGCGGTTGTGCTCGTGGTAGCTCACCAGCGGGTTTTTGATGTCAAAGTGGTTGAGAAGTTTTACCGATACCCGTGTATCTTCGGCGGCGATGAAATCTGCCTGCCGCAGCGTTTCCACTGCGCGGGGGGAGAAGTCGCCCAAATTACCGATGGGTGTGGCTACTAAATACAGTGTTCCGGCCATAGTCATTACCTCTTATCTCTGAAATAGGCGGCGTCCACGTCTGCGGTGGGTGTGCCGTCTGCATTTACCATGATCAGCGGCGCTTCCACCGTCAAACCGGTTTTGCCGCCCCGGCGGCACTCCAGCAGGAATAAACCGGGGGCGCTTTGCGCCGTGTTCTGGATCATCCGCAGCCGTTTGGGCTCCAGACCGTGGCGGCGCGTCAGTTCCATCAACTCTGCCAAGCGCTCGGTGCGCAGTACCAGCGCCATTCGACCGCCCCAGCGCAGCAGCCGTCGGGCGGCGGCGCAGATATCCTCCAGCGTGCAGCTGACTTCGCTGCGTGCGGTGCGCCGGGCATCCGTCAGCGCCTGTGCGCCGCTGCTTTCGGCAAAATACGGCGGATTGGCGATCACCAGATCAAAGCTTCCTGCTTTGAGCAGCGTGACGTCGCGCAGGTCGCCCTCTATGCAGGTGACGGCGTTTTCCAGACCGTTCAGCGCCGCGGTGCGCCGGGCAAGGTCACAGGCCGCGCTTTGAATTTCCACGTTGGTGATGTGCACTTCCGGTTCCCGTGCCAGCAGCAATAAACCCAAAAGGCCTGTGCCGGCGCCTAAGTCGCATACCTGCTCGCCGCGCTTGAGTCGGGGGAAGGAGCCCAGCAGGAAAGAGTCGGTACCCGGCTGGAACAAGGTGTCGTCAAATAAAAACTGCCAGCCGTCCGGCCACAGCCGATCTGTCTTCTCCATACCGCCGCCCCCTTTCCTCCATGATGGCTGATACTATTGTAATATAAATGTAGGCGCTGTGCAAGGCAAAGAAAAAACACCAGACATTGTCTGGTGTTTTTTATGTTGCTGTTTTGATTAGTCAGCGGGGTTGATAGCGCCGTTGGGGCAGGTATCTGCGCAGGAACCGCAGTCCAGGCAAGCACCGGCATCGATGACGAACTGGGAATCACCCTGAGAGATAGCGCCGACGGGGCAAGCATCTGCGCAAGCGCCGCAGCTGACGCAAGCGGA
>JAZKYM010000009.1:0-13253 GCA_045612165.1 Vescimonas sp. | reverse complement strand
AACTGGAAGATTAACTTTACCGGCGATGGCACCGTTAATTTTGTGAGTTCCTGGTCTGATCTCCCGGACAGCGGCGCTTTGCAACTCGTTAAGTATGGCGATGGCAAGATGACGATGGTGGGTCTGTCCCAGGATATGTGGAATGACAGCGAGATCATGATTTCCGCCACCGCTAAGCTGCCTGCATACCTGTATGCTTCCGAAGCTGTTTACAGCGAGCCTCCCCACGTCTGCGATTTCGGCGAATGGACAGACGATGCAAACGGCAAGACCCACAGCCGCACTTGTGCCGCTCCTGAATGCGGCAAGACCGAGACCGTGTCTCACGGCTGGGATGACGGCGTAGAGACCAAGTCGCCCACCTGCACCGCCGATGGCGTCATGACCTTTACCTGCGTCGATTGCGGCGCTGTCAGAGCGGAAACCATCGGGCGGTTGGGCCACGACTGGGGCGAGTGGACTGACGATGGCGAAAATGCAGACACTGACACCCACACCCGTAGTTGCCGGCGCGATGGCTGTGCTGCTGCCGAACAGATCGTCCACAGCTGGGGCGATTGGGTGGCCAATGGCGAGAGCGGCCACAAGAAGATCTGTCCTGTCTGCTCCGGCACCCGTGCCGAGGGCCACGAGTGGGATGACGGCGTTGTGACCAAGCAGCCGACCCATACCGAAGAGGGCGTGAAGCTATATACCTGTGCCGATTGCGGCTACACAAAGACGGAGGCCGTTGCCAAGATCGCCGAGCATGCTTGGACCGACTGGGCTGACAACAAGGACGGCACGCATACCAGAGATTGCCCCTGCGGCGCAGCTGAGACCGAGGATTGCGCATGGGATGGCGGCGTGGTGACCAAGGAGTCCACTCATTACGAAGAGGGCGTAAAGACCTACACCTGCACTGTCTGCTCCGGTACCAAGACCGAAGCGATTGCAAAGAATACCGCTCACGAGTGGGGTAATTGGGCCGACAACAAGGATGGCACGCATACCCACGATTGCGGCTGCGGCGCAACTGAGACCGAGGATTGCGCTTATGACAACGGCGAAGTGACCAAGCAGCCCACCCATACCGAAAAGGGAATGATCTGCTACAGCTGTACCATTTGCGGTCACTTCTACGAAGAGGAAATTCCTGTTCTGACCGATCACGCCTGGGGTGAATGGGTGCAGAATAAGGCGGATGACGCGACCCATATTCGCTTCTGTGTCTGCAATGAGAGCCAGACCGCACCTCACAAGTTCGATGACGGTGTCGTAACTGCCCAGCCCACCCACACCTCCAAGGGCATCAAGACCTTCACTTGCGGCGACTGCGGATATTCCTACACCGAGGAAATCCCCGAAACCACCGAACATCAGTGGACGGAGTGGTCTCCCAACGGTGATGGTACCCACACCAGATCCTGCCGCTGCAATGCAAGTGAAACCAAGGATTGTACCTACGATAATGGCGTGGTGACCAAGGAGCCCACTCATACCGAGGAGGGCGTGAAGACTTACACCTGCGCCGATTGCGGCCACAACTATACGGAGGCCGTTGCCAAGAGCGCCGCGCATGAGTGGAGCGGATGGAGCGACAACGGCGACGGCAGCCATATCCGCGAGTGCAAGTGCGGAGCAGCCGAGAGCGAGGTACACGGTTGGAGTGAATGGGCCGTTCAGAACGACGGCAGCAACAAACGCGAATGCGCAGCTTGCGGCGCTGCGGAAACGCTGAAATTTGACAAGCCCGTCAACACCACGCCTGCCGACAACGCAGCCGACACCGTGCTGGTGGGTTCGGAGATGGAACTGATCACCAAGATCCTCACCGATGAAGAACAGTCTCGGGCTGCACAGGGCGCCGAGATCAAGATCTACCTGAAGGTGGAAGACATCTCCGCCAACGCGCCTGCTGCCCATAAGGCGGAAGCTGAGTCTGCGGCCGGTGACAGCGAGATCGGTATGTATCTGGATATCGACCTTATCAAGCAGATCGGTACTGCGGAGGAAGAGCTCGTTACCGAGACCGATGGTAAGCTGACCATCACCATTACCATTCCCGAAAATCTGATCAATACCGACAATGCCATCACCCGTACCTATAAGATCATCCGTGTCCACGAAGCGGCTGACGGCAGCTTGGTCACTGACGTGATCGAGGGTGAGTTCAACCCCGAAGACAATAGCTTTACCTTCCAGACCGACAAGTTCTCTACCTACGCACTGGCATACGCTGACAGTAAGGTTGGCAGTCCTGCAACCGGCGATGCCGCTGTGATCGGTCTGTGGATCGCGCTGCTTTTCATCGGCGGTGGTGCAGTGATTGCGCTGGCCGCCTATGGCAGAAAGAGAAGAAACGCAGCGCAGTATTGATACAACTTCATCGTATAACGAAAGAGCGGCAGACTTCGGTCTGCCGCTCTTTCGCTTGAAGATGCTTTTGTCTGTTTTGTGATGCTACCGGGAAAGATCGTTCTGCCGGCTGCCGGCGCAAAGCGTGTGATTATTCTGCGTGAAAAGACCCGTTCTCAAGTAGAAGGGCGCAGAATGCTATGGATGGTATATATAAGCTGCAAAATTCCAACAAAGTCGCCTGTGAACATTCGGGGAGAGTGTGTATTTTGTCGCACTTCAGGGCAATTGGGTGTTGAAAATAGTGAATTCATCGCCCTCATCGAAGACCGCCTGCAGCTGCAGATGAAGCGCCGTCAGGCGTGAGGAAACCCTTGGGGCCAACCCTATGAACAGCGAGAAGGACAGGCAAATTTCTGCCGTTCAGGTCAATTAACTTTTTCAAGAAAAGCAATAAACGCTCTCAATCCATTGGGAAATACCAGTGAATTGAGAGCGTTTTGTTGTGCAAAAAGTGGACGACACAGGACCTCGATTACTGTATCGAAGCATACACGCGCTATTGCCGCAGCAGACGTTTGCGACCTAAAACGATGCAGAACTCTGCACTTACTTGAGCTTGATGGGACGATAGTGCAAAAGAGCGGCAGGGAAGCGATAGACGGGACGGTGAAGGGTGTCGTTATAAAGGGTGACAGCCTGCAGATAGATGTCCCAGCAACGCTCGGCCACGGCTTGCGCCTGCTCGATTTGAGCAGCGTCATCAAGCGTTTGCAGCGTTTGGCGGCAGGCCTTCAACTGGCTTTTGGCGCTGTTGACCATGTCCGTTTTCTGGCGCAATTCCTGCTTGGTGATATAACACCATAGAACCAGCAACGCAGCAACGCTGATGGCGGTGATGAGGATTAGGAACGGTATCACAGAGAAGACTCCTTCCATTGGGGAATTGGGCCAATACTGTGGGGAACAGCGGATTACTTGGCGGACTGAATACCGGCCTTCATCAGAAGGCTGCCGTTGATGATGGCGCCGGACTCCATGGACATGGTACCGGTGACGATGTTGCCCTCCACGGCGGAGTTGGACTTGAGAGCCACGTTGGTCTTGACATCCAGATCGCCCTTGATGCGGCCAAAGCAGACCAGCTCACCGGCAGTGATCTTGCCTTCCACAATGGCCTTTTCATCGAGGATGACCAGCCCTGTCACCTCTACGTCGCCTACCAGACGGCAGTTCTTCAGCTCCAGCGTAGCGGCCTTGATGTTGCCGGACATGTTGGAGCAGAGTTTGACAACGCCTTCGGCTTCGATATCGCCCTTGAAGATGCCGGCGATGTCTACGTCGCCCTGACACTTGAGCTTACCTTCCATGCAGGAGCCGGGGGCCAGATAGGTAACGGGCTTGAGGGGGGTGGGCTTAACAACAGGCTCGGGCATGGTGAATTCCTCCGCAGTGTGGTCTTCTGCGGCAGGAGCCTTGCCGACGCCGAACATGCTGAACATAGCTTCGTTGAGATTTTCCTTTGCACCCATTGTGAGTTCCTCCTAAATATAATAATTTGTTGTTTTGTCGTGGGGGTATGTAAAAGGGGTCAGTACGCGTATGAGAACAGGAGCGGGGCGGTGTCCGGCTGCAGGGCGTCGAAGGTGTAGCCCAGCTGCCGCAGATTCCAGATCACGGATTGCAGTGCTTCGACGGTGGTGTACTTGGCGGCGGAATCGTGCATGAGGACGATGCCGCGGCTGTTGCCGGTGCCGCGCAGGACGTTATAGAGGATTTCGTCGGCAGTGGCGCCGCCGGAAGAGGCGTCGCCGCTGGAGATGTTCCAGTCGTGGGGAACGAAGCCGCGGCGCAGCATTTCGGTGATGATTTCCTGCGTGACTTCGTAGTTATAGCCGTTGACGCTGCCGCCGGGCATGCGGAAATGGGTGGGTGTGACGCCGGTGGCTTCGCGGATCATGGTGAAGATGCGGTACATATCGTCCAGATACGCTTCCACAGAGGCGTAGATGTCATCGTAATCGTGGGTGTAGGTGTGCATGGCGATGGTGTGGCCGTCTGCCACGATCTGACGCATCCACTCGCGGCGGATCTCACTGTCCGAACCGATGACGAAGAAGGTGGCCTTCACGCTTTCCTGCCGCAGGATATCCAGCACCTCGGGGGTGCGGTAGGACGGGCCGTCATCGAAAGTGAGGTACATGACGTTATCCTCACGCTCGGTGGCGGAAAGCTGCTGCGGTGCGTAAAAGTCGGGGTAGAGACTCTGGTATGCCGGCCCCTCGGGGTCGATATGAAAGGTGTCGAGTTCCTCCTGCAGAGCCTGGATCTGCTGATTCAATTTTTCGTTTTCGGCGGCTTGCTGCGCCTGCTGCTGCGTCAAACGGTCGTTCAGAGCGGAAACCTGCGCCTTATAGCGGAAGGCAAACACGGTGGGAACGGTAATGAATATGATGACAAACAGCAAGATCAGATTTTTGAAAAACCTTACACTGCCAATGTAGCCCTTCATGGAAAACTCTCCTACATTTTAATAGTGGAGTCATTATAGCATGTGCGGCGCGGCTTGTGTGAAAAGTGGCGCGAAATGTAGCGCCTATGGCGTGAAATGTCAAATGGTGGTGGAAAAAGGCTTTTTATGATGGTATAATGCAGACAATCGGTAGGAAGGAGTGCGCTGTATGCTGCATATTGCCATTTGTGACGATAATTCTCTGGCACTGGATCGGATTGTCCGTTTGCTGGAGTCGTATCGCACCGAGAAAAATGCCCCTATCTCCTGGCGCACATTCCTGAGTGCGTCGGAATTGATCTCTGCCATGCACACGGAGGAGTACGGCCTGCTGCTGATGGATATTCTGATGCCCGGTGTCAGCGGCATGGAGGCCGCCCGTGCCATCCGGACGTTTGATTCTGATGTGAAAATTGTATTTTTGACATCCTCGCCGGACTATGCGGTGGAGGGCTATGCTGTCAATGCCATGGACTATCTCCTCAAACCGGTGAACCGGGAGCGGTTCTTTGCACTGATGGACCGGCTGGTGGCGGAAGAGTATAAGCGCTCAGAGAGTATCCACATCAAGACTACGGCCGGTGCGGCCAAGCTGCTGCTTTCGGCGCTGTCCTATGTAGAAGTGAAGGATAAGCTGCTGTATTTTCATATGGATGACGGCTCCGTACGCAGAAGCAGAGCATCGCTGGCGGAATATGAGCCTAATTTGCTCTCACGCGGTAATTTCCTGAAGGTGCACCGTTCGTACATCGTGAACCTGCGGCATGTGTCAGAGTTGACCGCCGATTCGCTGATCACGTTTGGCGGCGAGACGGTGCCCATCTCCCGTCTGCTGTATGCCCATGTGCGCCAGATCTATATGGACTACCTGTTTGCAGAGGCAGAGTCGCTGTGAAAAAGGATCGGTGCGTGACGGAGTCATAGCACCGGGGATGATTTTGAGGAAGTGGGTGACGTATTCATGCTGGAAACGATCCTCTATTACATATATAGTGCGCTGCTGCTGCCGTTTGGCATTTTGCTGTCCTTTGCCTTTGTGGGCATTACGCCGTTTCAAAAGCGCAACTATACGGTGATGGGTCTGGTGATCCTCGGCTGCGGCGCGCTGCTGCTGGCAGCTTATCTTCTGTTTGGCGAATTGGCGGTGTGGAAGCTCTATCCGCTGATCGTCCATATGCCGACGATTTTTGTGCTGTGCTTGCGGTATCGCAAAAATGTGGTGACGGCGCTGTGCGCTGTGACGGCGGCGTATCTGTGCTGCCAGCCGGCCAATTGGGTGGGAGTTCTGGTTTCCGGTCTGACAAAGAGCGCAGTGGCCAGTCATATCGTGCAGATCCTTGTGCTGGTGCTGGTGGGTGCCGTGGTGTTTTGGTATTTTGCGCCCACGCTGTCCAAGCTGTTCCACAAGGACGTTAAGAGTACCCTGATTTTCGGAAGTGTGCCGCTGGTGTACTATCTGTATGACTACTCCATGGGCATCTACACGGATTTCTGGACCAACAATAACCGCGTGGTGATCGAGTTTTTACCTTTTTTGCTGTGCATTGCCTTTTTTCTCTTCTGCGTGGTTTACTACGAACAGTACGAGCGCAAGGCAGATACCGAGCAAAAGGAAAACCTTGTCCGTGTTGCGGTAGAGCAGCAAAGCCGGGAACTGGAAGCCGTCAAGCGCAGCGAGCAGGAATTGCGGCTGCTGCGGCACGATATGCGAATGATCCTGGGCAATCTTTCGGTCTGCATTGAAAGCGGCGATACCCAGACGGCGCGGGAGATCATTTCCCACTATTCTGACTATGTGACCGGCACAAAGGTGGAGCATTATTGCAAGAACACCATTGTCAACTGTGTGCTTTCCGCCTTTGCAGGCAAATGCAAGGAAGAGAAAGTAGCCTTCACCTACACTGTTGGTGTGGAAGATCTGCCGGTAGACGACATTATTTTTTCTACCATTCTTTCCAATGCGTTGGATAATGCCCTCAATGCCCAGAAAGTGCTGCCGGAGGAACAGCGGTATGTGAATCTGATGCTGAAGATTGTCAAGGGGAAGCTGCTGCTGTCGGTGAAAAACCCCACCCGGACGGTGCCGACTTTTATTGACGGTCTGCCGCTTTCCCCTAAGGTTGGACACGGCTACGGAACAAAGAGCATCCGCTACATGACGGAGCGTCTGGGTGGTCACTGCCAGTTCGCGGTGCAGGATGGCGTGTTTTCCCTGCGGATCGTGCTGTGATGCTGCCCGTGGGCTACAACGAAGGAGCAGGCTATGGAACGTAAGAAACTCCGGATGGCGGGACTTATCCTTGCGGTGCTGCCGGTGCAAACCGTGTCTATGAAATACGGCTATGATCTCCGGGCCGAGACGTATGCAGACGATCCGCGCTTTACCTTTTTGCGCTGTGTAGGACGCGGGCATAAGGTCTTTACGGCGTATTATAAGAAGCTGGATGAAAATCTGATGACCCAAATCGTCGCCTTTTGCGACAGCTGGGTAGAATAATGCGGCAAAAAACTTGCCAACATGGACGCGGTGACATATAATAGGATTAACCGTGATCAAAACAAAGGAGTAAATGACAATGACTTATACTTATCGTCCCAAGGGCGTGTGCGCCCAGCGCATGACCATCGAGCTGGAAGACGGTGTGATCCGTGACGTGCAGATCCTGGGCGGCTGCAACGGCAACCTGCAGGGCATCAGCGCACTGGTGCGCGGCATGAAGGCTGAGGATGCCATTGCCCGTATGCGCGGTATCCGCTGCGGCATGAAGAATACTTCCTGCCCCGATCAGCTGGCCAAGGCGCTGGAAGAGGCTATGGCCTGAAAACAGCAATAAAAAAGAACGGACCAATCGGTCCGTTCTTTTTATTGCAATTCTTCGGCGGAAAACAGATGCCAGGGATACTGTGCCGGTGGGGGGAGGGAGACGTCCACTGCCTTTCCTGTCACAGGGTGGGTGAAGGCCAGACGGTAAGACCACAGTGCGGCGGTGCAGTTGGGATCCTTGCTGCCATAGCGGATGTCGCCCAGCAGCGGCAGTTGACGGGAGGAGAACTGCACGCGGATCTGGTGGGTGCGGCCGGTGTGAAGCTGTACACGCACCAGCGAAAGATCCTCTGTGCGGCCAATCTCGCGGTAGGCAAGGCTGGCTCCCCGTACGCCCTTGCGCATACGCTGCACCACAAAACTTTTGTTGTGGGAGGCATCGCGGAAGAGGAGGTCTTTGAGCGTGTCAGACGCCTTTTCCGGATGACCGCGCAGAACAGCAAGATATTCTTTTGTGATGCGGTGCTCGGCCACCAAAGCCGTCAGCTTGCCGGTGACCTCCTTGCGCCGGGAAAAGACCATGACGCCGCCGGTGACTTTGTCTAACCGGTGGACGGTGGCGATGTAATCCGGCTTTCCGGCGGCGCGATAATGCTCGCGCAGCCAGCAGGGCATACATTTAGCGCTGCCGTCATCTTCGGAGAGGTAGTTGACAGGTTTGCAGCAGACCACCAGATGGGCGTCTTCGTAGAGAATGACAGGAATGTTCATGGATATCTCCTTGTGGAAAAGCAGACGCGGAGAGCGCGTCTGCTTAATAGGTTATCTGCGGCGTCTGCCACGATAGTTGCGGCGGCTGCGGCGTCTGATACCGTGGCTACCGTAGCGGCGCTTACGGCGGAAGAACTTCCACCAGATGACGATCACGGCGATCAGCAGCACAAGGGCCACCAGAGCCAACTGAACGGTGCGCTGGGCAAGGAACTGCTCGATCTGATACTTGGTGGTCAGGAACTGGGAGGCGTTGACATCAAACTGCGCCAGCAGCGGCACGGTGGCATATACCTGTCCGTTGTAAGACAGCGTGATCTCACCCAGCACATCGCCCTTGGCGATGGGAGCATAGACAACATCCTGCTGCAGCGTTACGGTGCGCTCCATCGTAGCAGGGTCCAGCTCGTTGGGCAGAATGGCATCGGCATCGGTAGCGGGATGGACCAGCACATAGTTGGTTTCTTTGCTCAATTCCACCGGCACTTCGGCAATCAGCTCGTCGGTATTAAGGATTTCCTTGGTGGAAAAATTGTCAAAGCCGTAATCATAAAGGGTGGAGGAATCGGGATAGCACTCAATATCCACACCGGAACCGTCACAGCCCAAAACCACGCAAATCAGGCGGCGGCCGGCACGGACAGCGGAGGAGAGCAGGCAGTAGCCGGCTTCGTCGGTGGTGCCGGTCTTGATACCTTCGGCACCGTCGTAGAGATAGCCGAGGATCTTCCAGTTGGAAATGAGCGAGTTGGTGGTGTGCAGTTCACGAGGACCGTTCATGTTGGTGGCCGGTACTTCGTAGGCCAGCGTGTTGCAGATGGTCATGAAGGTTTCATTCTGGATGGCCTGACGGGCGATGAGATAGATGTCCCATGCGGTGGTATAGTGGTCGGCATCGTGCAGACCGTGAGGGTTGGTAAAGTGGGTGTTCCGGCAGCCCAGCTCGGCGGCACGGTCATTCATGCGTGCCACAAAGGTGCTGATGTTACCGTCCAGCGCTTCGGCCACGATATTGCAGGCCTCGTTGGCGGAGACAACCATGATGCAGTACAGCAGATCTTTCAGCCGCATTTCCTCGCCGGCTTCGATGCCGGCATTGCTGCCATCCCACTCCATATCAAAGAATGCTTCTTCCGAGGCGGTGATCAGCTGATCCATATGCAGTTCGCCGCGCTCGACAGCCTCCAGCACCAGAAGGGTGGTCATCACCTTGGTGATGCTGGCCGGATACATTTTCTTGGTTTCGTTTTTGCCGTAGAGAATGGTGCTGCTCTCCACATCCACCAGCAGCGCGGCCTTGGCATTGACTTCAACAGGCTCCAGAGCCGCTGCGCTGGGGATGAGCAGGAGGCTCATCAAAACGGACAGCAAAAAAACAGATACAATGCGACGAAATTTCATAGTGCTTTTTTCTCCATGCATGGTATAATAGGTATATCATAAAAGCGGTACATACAGATACCGTATGATGAATTCACCTCAATTATAACAAAAAATGAGAGGTAGTCAACCATGGCAGGAAAGGGAAAGATCACAAAAACAGAAATATTTTGTCTGTGTTTATCTGCTGCCTTTGTTCTTTTGGTGCTGATTTCCTTTTTCTGCCACAGCGGTGCAAACAGTGAGGATAAACTTCGGATTACCACACAGAAGCAGACGGACATAAGCCAGCTGCTGCCGCAGAAAATTAATATCAACACGGCGGATGAAACTGCGCTGCAGCTGTTGCCGGGCGTGGGGCCGGTGCTGGCCCAACGGATCGTGGACTGGCGGGAGACAAACGGTTACTTTACCGCCGCCGAGGATTTGCTGGCGGTGGAAGGAATCGGCGCGGCGAAGCTGCAGGATATCCGAGATTTCATTACCATACAGGAGGGGCCATGAAGATTCTGGTTGTAGACGACGAAAAGTTGTTGGTCAAAGGTCTGAAATTCAATCTGGAAAACGAGGGATATCAGGTACAGACTGCCTATGACGGTGCCACCGCAGTGGAACTGGTGCGCAGCGGCTCATTTGATCTGGTGCTGCTGGACTGGATGATGCCGGTGATGTCCGGCAGCGATGCATGCATGAAGATCCGGGAGTTTTCGCAGGTACCGATCATTATGCTGACGGCTCGCAGTGAGGACACCGACAAGCTGGCAGGATTTGCCTGCGGTGCAGATGACTACATTACAAAACCTTTCAATATTCTGGAGGTAAAAGCGCGGATCCGGGCACTGCTGCGCCGCAGCAATGCAGTCTCCCGACCTGCGGCGGAGGAAAAGCGTGAATTGCTGACGGTGGGCGCGCTGTCTCTGGATGCGCAACAACGGGTGGCCATTCGCAACGGAGAGACGATTGATCTGACGGCCAAAGAGTATGATCTCATTGAACTGCTGATGAAGAATCCACGCCGCGTGTACAGCCGCGAGATGCTGCTGGATCTGGTGTGGGGCTACTCTTATGCCGGTGACTACCGTACGGTGGATGTGCATATCCGCCGTCTGCGCGAGAAGCTGGAAGACCGGCCGGCAGAACCGGCCTATATTATGACCAAGTGGGGAGTGGGTTACTATTTCAAAGGGGAAAGTCAGCCTACAATTTAAGTTCAGCCTTAGCTACATCCTGATTATTGTCTTTGTCTTGTGTCTGCTCAACACCTATCCGCTGCTGGAATCCCAGAACCTGGTGTTCCGCTCCAAGGTAACGGCCATGGCAGGCAGCGTGAAGGTCATTGAGTCGGCCTTGAGCGGTCTGGAAGAACTTACGCCGGAAAACGTGGGACAGGCAATGACTGTGGTGGAAGAGACAGGCGTGAGCCGCATACTGGTCACCGACACGGCCGGACGGGTATTGTACGATTCCCGTGAAACCGGCAGTGCCGTGGGTCTTTACGCCTTTTATACCGAAATTTATCAGGCGCTGCAGGGGCAGAACGCCTATTACTGCAGCTATGACGGAGATGCGTTTCTCAGCCGTGGAGCAGCTCCGGTGGTTTATCACAACCAGACGGTGGGTGCCATCTACGCCTATGAGTACGATACCGATCAGGCGGAGCTGTTCAAAAGCTTGCAGGATAATACGGCACGGATTTCTGTTGTGGTGGCGGTGCTGGTGGTGGTGCTGAGTTTGATGCTCTCGCGTATGCTGACGGGCCGCATCAGTGAGCTGCTGCAAGCCATCCGCCACGTGCGCGAAGGTGCGTACAGCCACCGTGCAGAGGAGAAGGGCAGCGATGAGATCGCTCAGATCACGGCGGAGTTCAATAGTTTGACTGACCGCCTGCAGGAGACGGAAAACGCCCGTCGCCGCTTTGTGTCCGATGCATCCCACGAACTGAAAACGCCGCTGGCCGGTATCCGTCTGCTGACGGATTCTATTTTGCAGACGGAGAATATGGATGCCGGGACGGTGCGGGAATTTGTGGGCGATATCAATCAGGAGGCCCAGCGCCTCAGCCGCATCAGCGAAGATCTGCTGCGCCTGACCCGTCTGGACAGCGGCGCCATTGATGAAGCCGTTGCCGTGCAGGTGGAGCCGGTGGTGGAACGCGTGATCCGCATGCTGCGCATGGTGGCCGATGAAAAGCAGATCGAGATGACTTACTGCGCCGATGAGCGGGCGGTAGCAATGGCGACGGAAGATGACATTCACCAGATTCTCTACAATCTGATGGAAAACGCCATCAAATACAGCCCTGCCGGCGGTTTTGTACACACTGCGGTGACCGTGGAGGGGCAGGTGGTGGCGATCCGCGTGGAAGACAACGGCGTTGGCATTCCTGACGAGGATCTGGTCCATATTTTTGAGCGCTTTTACCGGGTGGACAAGGCCCGCTCCCGTGCGGTGGGCGGCACCGGTCTGGGCTTGAGTATTGTGCGCGATACGGTGCTGCGCCGGGAGGGTACCATTGAAGCATCCCACCGCGAGGGCGGCGAAGGCACGGTGTTTACCGTGCGCCTGCCGTTGGCGGAAGGAGGGGACGAGGCATGAAACGAGTGATGGGTCTCCTTTTGTGTGTGGCACTGCTGGTGGTGCTGGGGATCAGCGTAGTGCCCGACGGGCCGGATGAAACGGAAACGCTGAGCCTTTATTTCCCTGTGAAGGAAGAAGCGCTTGCCGGCGGCGGTGATGCAGTAACCACGGTGCGTGTGGATTGGCGCGAAATGCGCGGCAAGCCGGCTCAGGAGCAAGCGGAGAAAGTGGTGCGCCTGCTGGCGGAGGGCTATCCCGAGAGCAGTACCTTTGGAAGAGTCTTGCCCGGCAGCGCCCGTCTGCAGAGCTGCCAGGTGTCCGGCAGCACGGTGACGGTGGACTTTTCGTCCTCGTATGCCCAGCTTTCGGGCATTGATCTGACGGTATCGGATTACTGCATTGCGCTCTCTCTGGTGCAGATCCCCGGCATTTACACGGTGCGCATTACCGTCAACGGCAAAGAACTGGACTATCGCGGCAAGAACTACTTTCGTGCCGATGACATTCTCGTCACCAGTCCGGAGGATGTGGTGCGGAATCTGGCGGTGCAGCTGTATTTCCTCAACGGTACTGCGCTGGCGGCCGAGGAGCGGATCCTGACCATCTACGAAGGCGACAGCCAGGCGCAGGCCGTCATGGATGCGCTGCTGGCGGGTCCTGCCACCGAGGGATTAGGGCCGCTGCTGCCGGAAGGTTTTTCCGTGCTGGGCTTCCGCGTGGAGGGAGGTACCTGCTATGTCAACCTTCCGCAGAGCGATGAAGATCTGCTGCCGAAGGACGGTACTGTCCAGCGGCGGATGGTGATGGGCGTTGTGCGATCCCTGTGCTCTGTCCGCGGTATCCAGCAGGTGCAGTTCCTGGTGGAAGGTGAGCGTTGTGCGGTGCTGGGTCAGGTGGACATCAGTCAGCCGC
>JAZKYM010000008.1:0-15992 GCA_045612165.1 Vescimonas sp. | reverse complement strand
CTTCTTGGCGATGGCGCAGCTCTCAGCATCGGGGGAAGCGATGTGGATGGTGCCGTCGTCGTCGATGTCGATCTTGGCGCCGGACTCAGCAACGATCTTCTGGATCACGCTGCCGCCCTTACCGATGACCTCGCGGATCTTATCGGGATCGATGTGCATAGTGAGCATCTTGGGAGCGTACTTGCTGACCTCGGCGCGAGGCTCAGCGATGCAGGGCAGCATGATCTGGTCCAGAATCTGCACGCGGGCGTCGTAGGTGGTGTCCAGAGCTTCCTTGATGATAGCCATGGTCAGACCATCGTTCTTCAGGTCCATCTGGATGGCGGTGATACCCTTCTTGGTACCGGCCACCTTGAAGTCCATCTCGCCGTGGAAGTCTTCCACGCCCTGAATGTCGATGAAGGTGGTGAAGCTGCCGTCGTGATCCTGGATCAGACCGCAGGAGATGCCGGCAACGGGAGCCTTGATGGGCACACCGGCGTCCATCAGAGCCAGGGTGGAACCGCAGATGGAGCCCTGAGAGGTGGAACCGTTGGAGGAAACGACCTCGGACACGACGCGGATGGCATAGGGGAACTCCTCGACGGAGGGGATCACGGGCAGCAGAGCACGCTCGGCCAGAGCGCCGTGACCGATCTCGCGGCGGCCGGGGCTGCGGGAGGGCTTAGCCTCGCCCACGGAGTAGCCGGGGAAGTTGTAGTGGTGCATGTAGCGCTTCTCGGTCTCTTCCCAGATGGTGTCCAGCTTCTGGTTGGCAGACAGGGTATCCAGAGTAGCCACGGACAGAACCTGAGTCTGACCACGGGTAAACAGACCGGAACCGTGGACACGGGGAAGAACGCCGACCTCAGCGTCCAGAGGACGGATCTCGTTCTTGGCGCGGCCGTCAACGCGGTGACCTTCCAGCAGCCATGCCTTGACGATCTTCTTCTGGAACTTGTAGGTAAACTCCTCCAGATACTGATCCATCTCGGGATACTCTTCCAGATACTTCTCGTGCCACTTCTCGATCATGGCGTTCCAGCGCTGCTCACGAACGTTCTTGTCGTCGGTATCCATGGCGGTGCGAGCCTCATCCATGAACTCGGCCACGATCTTGTCGAACAGCTCCTGATTGAAGTCAGCGTGGGGATAGTCGAACTTGGCCTTGCCGATCTCGGCGACCATCTGGTTGATGAGGGCGATCTGCTTCTGGTTCTCCTCGTGAGCCTTCTCGATGGCCTCGAACATCACGTCGTTGGGCACTTCGTTGGCACCGGCTTCGATCATAACGACCTTCTTGCCGGTGGAAACCACGGTCACGTCCAGATCGCTGACCTTGCGCTCTTCGGTGTTGGGGTTAAAGACCAGCTTACCGTCGATCAGACCCACCTTCAGGGCGCCGACGGGGCCGTTCCAAGGAATGTCGGAGATGGCCAGAGCGGCGCTGGTGCCGATCAGGGCAGCGATCTCGGGGGAGCAGTCGTGATCCATGCTCATGACGGTGCACATCACGGACACGTCGTTGCGGAAATCGCCGGGGAACAGGGGGCGGATGGGACGGTCGATGACACGGGAGGTCAGGATGCCCTTCTCGCCGGGACGACCCTCGCGGCGGCTGAAGCTGCCGGGGATGCGGCCCACAGCGTACAGCTTCTCTTCGAAGTCGACGCTCAGGGGGAAGAAGTCGATGCCGTCACGGGGACGGGGAGCGGCGGTGACGCAGCACAGCACGCTGGTTTCACCGTAAGTGACCATGACGGAGGCGTTGGCCAGCTCAGCCAGCTTGCCCACTTCCAGGCTCAGAGGACGGCCTGCCAGCTCCATCTCGTACTTGCGGTACTGGTTGAACTGTCTTTTGGTAATGATGGTAGACATTGCAAATACTCCTTTTTTTAATATTTTCGGCGTATGCGGAGCCCCACCATTTAGCACTTGAAATCAGGTCAAAATAACGGTTTTTGGCCCATTTTCAACTGCTAAAGGCTTAGTTTGGCTCCTCATACAGCAGGTGTGAAAATGTGAAAGAAGGGTGGTGCGCGCAGCACACCACCCTATTTTCGCTTACTTGCGCAGACCCAGCTTGGCAATCAGGGCACGATAACGCTCGATGTCCTTCTTGGCCAGGTAGTCCAGCAGACGACGGCGCTTACCGATCATCATCTGCATACCACGACGGCTATGGAAGTCATGGGGATGAACCTTCAGGTGAGCGGTCAGCTGGCTGATACGCTCGGTCAGGATAGCGACCTGGACCTCGGGGGAACCGGTGTCGGTCTCGTGGGTGCGGTTGGCCTCGATGATAGAGGTCTTCTGATCTTTCAGCATCATAGTGTGTTTCCACCTTTCTTAAAATGTTGCCCACTGTCTGGGTAACGGGATGGTGAAGGTCCTCGTTACTAAGGTCAGGGGCGAGAGATGCACATTCGCGTGCCTTAAAAGAATATCACACAGATACCGCGTTGTAAAGAAAAATTTTCGAAAAAAAGCAACTTTTTTCGGAAAAAGGGGCCGTTTACTACATCTTGTGTCAGGAGATGTGAATGGCCCCAACGGGGCAGCTGTCGGCAGCTTCCTGAGTGGCAGCGCGGCAATCATCCGGTACGGGATCGGCAATGACCTGTGCCGATTCTCCATCGTTCAGATCGAAAACCTCGGGGCAGAGGGAAGGGCACAGACCGCAGCGGATGCAGGTCTCGCGGTGAACCAAAGCGTGCATAATCGCGCCTCCTTTCTGATATCATAAAGAAAGTGTGTCCGGGGAAGCGCAAAAAAATACCCACCACAAGGTGGGTATTTTTATTGAACGGATTTACACGGTGGCGCCGCTGGAAGCAGAGGGCTTGCACAGCATGATGAGCAGGATGATCCCGCCCACAGCGGGAACAAGAGAGATGAAGAGCCAGCCCCAGTGCTTGCCGGCGTCGCGCAGACGGCGAACGGCAATTGCCAGACCGGGGATCAGCGCAGCGAGACTATAGATATAGGAGATGAAACCGAGCTTGGGAAGGATGGCGATAATCACGCCCAGAACAAGTCCGATGATGAAGTTGATCAGAAATGCCATCCAATAACCACGGCGAGAGGTACGATCGGAGAAGTTAGCAAAATTTTTCCACATAGCCACATATTCGTTCATACGTAAGATCCTCCTTATCATTTGATGTGGTGTCTACAATATACCACAAACCTGTGCTTGATTCAACAAAAAAACGCGCTTGACAGAAAAAGAAACGCGTGATATGGTAAGTGTATTAATACGATTAGTACACTTGAAAGGAAGTGACGGTCGCATGATCCATCTGGACTATCGGGACAGCCGCCCGATCTACGAGCAGGTCCGTGACGGCCTGCGCAAACTGATGGTCACCGGGATGCTCTGCCCCGGCGACAAACTGCCCAGCGTGCGTGCGCTGGCCATGGAACTGGCCATCAACCCCAATACCATCCAGCGTGCCTATGCCCAGCTGGAGGCGGAGGGGTACATTGTGTCTGTGTCCGGCAAGGGCACCTTTGTGGCGGAGCTGCAGGATCAAAACCATCTGCGCCGGGCAGAACTGGAAGAGAAGCTGCGTCCTCTGCGAGACGAGCTGCGGAGCCTTGGCATGACGGCTCAGGAATGGGCTGGCCTTTGGGAAGGAGGAAACAACTGATGTTGGAAGCAAGAAACGTTGTCAAAACTTTTGACGGCTTTCGGGCGCTGGACGGTGCCACGCTGACGGTGCCCAAGGGTACGGTTTACGGTCTTGTGGGCCCTAACGGTGCCGGTAAGTCTACGATTATCCGCCATTTTACCGGTGTTTACCGCCCCGACAGCGGCGAAGTGCTGCTGGACGGCCAGCCGGTTTACGAAAACCCTGATGTGAAGCGCCGTCTGACGGTGATTGGTGATGACTGGTACTATTTCCCTCAGGCATCCATCGCGGAGATGGCAAAGCTGTATGCCGGTATGTATCCCAACTTCAGCTGGGAGCGATACGCCAAAATGAAAGAGGTTTTCCCCCTCAACGACAAGCAAATGATCCGCCGCATGTCCAAGGGTATGCAAAAGCAGGCGGCCTTCTGGTTGACCATGTGCTGCATGCCGGAATATCTGATTCTCGATGAGCCGGTGGACGGCCTTGATCCAGTGATGCGCCGTCAGGTGTGGTCGCTGCTGCTGGGCGATGTAGCCGAGCGTGGCACCACGGTGCTGGTTTCCAGCCACAACCTGCGCGAGCTGGAGGATGTGTGCGACCACGTAGGCATCATGGCCAAGGGTAAGGTGCATCTGGAGCGCAGCCTTTCCGATCTGCAGGACAACACGGTGAAGCTGCAGGTGGCCTACGCCACCGAGGAAGAGCCTACGCTGCCGGCGGAGCTGCAGGTGCTGCACCGCTCCCGCGTGGGCCGCGTCTACACCTATATCATGCGCGGCAATATGGAGCATATCTGCCGCCGTATGCAAATCACCCAGCCGATTCTGCTGGAGGCGATCCCCCTGACGCTGGAAGAGATCTTTATCTATGAGATGGGAGGTGCTGACTATGCGGTTCGCGACATCGTGCTTTAATAAGACCATCATCCGTACCGACGTAAAGCGGTTTTGGCCGCTGCTGTTCCTCTATACCGGTATTTGGGCCGTCATGCTGCCCGTTGCCCAGTGGGTGGAACTGGGCTATAGCTATCATGAATTCGCCGGAGACTACCTGTACGATGTGCTGACGGGCAGTCTGGTCATGGCGGTGATCTTCGGTTGCCTCTTCGCTGTGGCGGTGTTCTCCTATATGATGAATGCCCGGTCTGTTGGTTTGATGCACTCGCTGCCGGTGAGCCGCGGTACTCAGTTCAACTCCCATGTGGCAGCTGTCATGGGTATGCTGGCGGCCGGCAAACTGGTGATGGCGGTGCTGACGGCACTGGTGCAGTTGGCTTACGGCGACGTGGCCTTCCGTGCCATCGGCATGTGGCTGCTGGTGACCACGCTGGTGGAGTTTTTCTTCTTTGCCCTGGCCACCCTTTGCTGTGTGGTCACCGGCTGGCTGCTGGCAGCGCCGGTGCTGTACGGCGTGGCCAATGCATTGGCCTTGGGAATTACCGTGTTGCTGCGCTATCTGGGCGACCTGTTTTACTTTGGATTCGCCCGTTCCGGTGATTATCCGGCTATTACCCGCTGGCTGACCCCCGTCTATTTGCTGGGTGATGTGCTGCGCGGCGGGCGCGTGCATTATGAGGTGGCAACGGATAACGGCGGCTACCTCTATGAGGGGATTGCCGTGGATGTAGCGAGTGTGCCTAAGACCCTCAATCCCGAGGCGTACCCCGCGCTGATCGTGTATACGGTGTTGGCCATCGTGATGATGGTTGCCGCCTACTTGCTCTATCGCCGCCGCGCCAGCGAGTCGGCCGGTGATCCCGTGGCCTTCGGCTGGGCCCGCCCCGTGTTCCGCTACGGCGTGGCGCTGTGCGGCGGTTTGGCGCTGGGCGTGGGTCTCTACAACGTAGTTTCTATCAATCTTGACACCACCAATCTGCCGCTGCTGATTGTCTGCTTCGTGCTGATGGGCATTTTCAGCTACTTCGCTGTGGAAATGGTGATCCGCAAGTCCTTCCGCGTGTTCAGCAAGGGTTGGCCCGGCGCCATCGCGGTGAGCGTATTGCTGGCGCTGGTGTGCATCGGCGCCAAGATGGATATCACCGGCTATGAGACGCACCTGCCCAATCGGGATCGCATTGAGGCGGTGACAGTGAATATCTATCAGGAAGACGTGAGCCTCTACGGCTGCCTCGAAGCGGAAACTGTCGACGCCATTCTGGCGCTGCACGCAGCCATTGCGGCGGAGGGTGAAGTGCCCACCGGCGAAGACGACTACTATACGGTCTCTCTTGAGTATGAGCTGAATGACGGAACCACAGTGCGCCGCCGCTACACCCTGTCGATGCCCAAGGTGATGGAAAGCAGCACCATCATGACGGCGCTGGACCAGGTGGTCAACAGCCGGGAAGTGCGCTACCGCGCTACGCTCAACAAATCTGTTGCCGATGAAAATCTGAAGCTGCGCGGCGGCTATATCAACAGCCGGTATACGGACTTTGGCCGCCAGCTGAGTGCCGATGAGGCGCAGCGGATCTATCGGGCCATTCTGACGGATTTGGCCAACGGCGCCGGCAAACAGCAGGTCTTGGCGCCCGAAACCATCCAACGGTGCACCATGTATATCGAGCTGCATACGGAGGATGGCTATACCGGTGCGTGGATCGATCGTATCCGCCCCGACTTTACTGAAACGGTGAAGGTGCTGGGTGAGCTGGGCTTGACGGAAGAAATGCTCTTCCAGATCGATCCTGAGTATGCCGAGAAGTACGGCTGGTAAGGAGCTGGCACGGTTACGGTTAACAAAAAAGATGACGTCCCTCGGGACGTCATCTTTTTTGCGAAAGAAGTTATCGCCGGCGCCACACGGAGGGGGCGAAAGCCAGCAGCAGGGGGAAGACCTCCAGACGGCCCAGCAGCATGGCAAAGGCCAGCACAATTTTGGAGAAGCCCGAAAAGGCAGTGAAGTTGCCGGCAGGGCCAACCATATCAAAGCCGGGGCCAACGTTGTTGAAACAGGCTACCGCTGCGGTAAAATTAGTCTCCATGCTAAACGGTTCCAGTGACAGAAGAAGGAATGTGCCGATGATGCACAAGACATAGAGGGCGAAGTAAGCGGTGGTTCCGTTTTGTACTTCTTTGTCCACTACTTTGCCCTCATAGCGTACCACGCTGACGGAACGGGGATGCACCATGCGGCGGATCTCATTGCGCAGCATTTGGAAGAGAATAACCAAGCGGCTGATCTTCAGACCGCCGGCAGTAGAACCGGCGCAGCCGCCCAAAAAAGTGAGCAGCAGCAAAATCGTTTTCGACAGACCGGGCCAGATGCCGTAGTCGGTGGAAGAGAAGCCGGTGGTGGTCAGAATGGACGATGTCTGGAAGGCCGCGTGGCGAAGACTGTCGGCAAAGGACTCATACAAAGAGGAGATATTCCATGCGATGATGCCGGTGCAAACAGCGGCAATGGCCAGATAAGTTCGCAGTTCCGTGCTTTTGGCAGCTTCGTGAAAACGGCGCAGAAGTGCGAGGAAATAGATGTTAAAGTTGATACCGAAAGCCAGCATACCGAAAGTGATGACCCATTGAATGTAAGGACTGTAGGATGCGAGGCTGTCTGCTTTCATGTTGAAGCCGCCGGTGCCGGCAGTGGCCAATGCGTGA
Organism: Vescimonas sp.; assembly: GCA_045612165.1. Taxonomy (GTDB): domain Bacteria; phylum Bacillota; class Clostridia; order Oscillospirales; family Oscillospiraceae; genus Vescimonas. Next base: position 8,776 of record JAZKYM010000008.1, on the reverse strand, counting down.
AAAACGCTGTCAAAAAGGGGCATGCCGCCACTCCACAGCAGAACGATCATGATGGCGGTCATGACCACGTAGATGAGGTAAAGAATACGGGTGGTGTCTTTGGTCTTGGGAACCAGCTTGCCCACAATGGGTCCGGGCATCTCGGCCCGCAGAATATTCATCGAGCGGTCAGGCAGCTTGTCGGAAATGATGGTGACCAACACCAGAACACCCATGCCGCCGATCCAGTGGGTAAGTGCGCGCCAGAACAGATTGCCGCGCGCCAGCAATTCCACATTGGGCAAAATGGAAGCGCCGGTAGTGGTAAAGCCGCTGACAGACTCAAAAAAAGCATCTGTAAATCGGGGGATATCACCGCTGAGCATAAAGGGGATCGTACTGATCAGCGACAGCATCAGCCAGCTGATGGACACAATGGAAAAGCCTTCCCGGGCGAAAATAACGCGATTTTTGGGGCGGAAGAGCAGCGTCATGCAGCCACCCAAAACCAAAGCGGCTGCAATAGCGCACAGATAGGCCCAAAAAGCAGATTCGCCGTAATAAACACAGACCATCAAAGGCAGTGCCAGCAGACCGGCATCCAACAGCACCACCTGACCGACCGTATGAATGACCATTCTATAGTTCATGGAGAAACTCCTTATCAATGGATGGGGATAGAGGGAATTATGGGCATTTTACCACGAATTTGTGCCGTGGGCAACTGTTTCCCGAAAAATGGAGGTTTTTCGGCAAAAACAGTGGGCTTGTGGCGGAATTTTAGCGCAGGAGCGGCGCTGCTGCGGCGGAGAAAAAGACCTGCTTCGTGGAGAAGCAGGTCTTTTGTCATAGATGTTACAGGGCAATATCCTCGCCCTTTTCGCTGGCGCCGGCCAGCAGAGGCTCGATCTCGGCCAGAAAGTTCTCCACCTGCTCGCCGCAGCGGCCGGTATAAAGCTGGGGATCGAGAACGGCAGCCATTTCCTCTTCCGTCATGGAGAAAGCGCCGGTGGCAGCCAAACGGCTGAGAAGATCGCAGCTCTCGCCCTCTTTCATACGGGCAGTGGCGGCCATGGAGCACTCGCGCACGATTTCGTGCAGCTCCTGACGGTCGCCGCCGCGCTTGACGCCTTCCATCATCAGGTTTTCCGTGGCGATAAAGGGCATATACTCGCGGCAGGTACGCTCCACGATCTTTTCGTTGACGTGCAGGCCGTCGGTGACGTTGCGGCACAGGCGCAGCACGGCATCGGCGCACAGGAAGCCCTCGGGCATGGAGATGCGGCGGATAGCCGAATCGTCCAGCGTGCGCTCCATCCACTGGGTGGAAGCGGTCATGGGGGCGTTGAGTGCATCGGACATGAGATAGCGGCTCAAAGAGCAGATGCGCTCACAGCGCATGGGATTGCGCTTGTAGGCCATGGCAGACGAACCGATCTGGTTTTTCTCAAAGGGCTCTTCCACCTGACGGTCATGCTGCAGCAGCCGGATATCGTTGGCCATGCGGTAGGCGCTCTGGGCGATAGAGCTGAGCACATTGAGGATGCGGCTGTCGGCCTTGCGGGGATAGGTCTGACCGCAGACGCTGAAACACTTGTCAAAGCCGAAGGCGGCGCTGATGCGGCGGTTCATCTCGTCGATCTTGGCGCTGTCGCCTTCAAACAGCTCCATAAAGCTGGCCTCGGTACCGGTGGTACCGCGGCAGCCCAGAAAGCGCATGTTGTCAATGACAAAATCCAGCTCTTCCAGATCGGCCATGAAGTCCTGCAGCCACAGCGTGGCACGCTTGCCCACGGTGACGGGCTGGGCAGGCTGATAATGGGTGTAACCCAGTGGGGCGGTGTCCTTGTAGGTGCGGGCAAAAGCGGCCAGATTTTTCATTACGGCCAGCAGTTCGCCGCGCAGATAGCGCAGGCCGTTGCGGTAGATCACCAGATCGGAGTTGTCGGTGACGTAGCAGCTGGTGGCACCCAGATGGATGATACCGGCGGCGGAGGGGGCCGCCTTGCCGTAGGTGTAGACGTGGGCCATCACGTCGTGGCGCACTTCCTTCTCGCGGGCGGCGGCCACATCGAAGTCGATGTCTTCGGTGTGAGCTTCCAGCTCGGCCACCTGATCGGCGGTGATAGGCAGGCCCAGCTGATGTTCGGCACGGGCCAGTTCCACCCACAGCTTACGCCAGATGCGGATGCGCTCCTGCTGAGAGAACAGCTGCAGCATATACGCCGAGGCGTAACGGGAGGACAGGGGGGATTCGTAGCGGTCTCTTGCCATAAAAGAGCCGTCCTTTCTTATCTCAGGGTGTCAGCGCAGAATGATGCTGTCGCGCTCGGGACCGACGGATACATAGCCGATGTGGCAGCCGATGGCCTGCTCCACGTACTCCACGTAGCGCTGGGCGGCGGCAGGCAGCTTATCCCACTCGGTGATCTTGGAGATGTCGCACATCCAGCCATCCAGATACTCGATGACGGGCTTGGCGCTGTTCTGCAGGGTGGGGAAGGGGAACTCATCGGTCAGCTCGCCGTTGATCTCATAGCGAGTGCAGACGGGGATCTTATCCATATAGCTCAGAACATCCAGCTTGGTCAGGGCGATGTTGGTGGCAGACTGCATCTGTACGCCGTAACGGGTGGCTACGATGTCGATGGGGCCCACGCGACGGGGGCGTCCGGTCTTGGCGCCGTACTCAGCGCCGGCCTCACGCAGCTTCTCGGCCTCTTCGCCGAACCACTCGCAGGGGAAGGGGCCTTCGCCCACGCAGGAGGAGTAGGCCTTCACCACGCCGACCACCTCGTCAATACGGGCGGAGGGCAGGCCGCTGCCCACGGGAGCGAAAGCGGCGATGGTGTTGGAAGAGGTGGTGTAGGGATAGATACCGTAGTCCAGATCGCGCAGAGCGCCCAGCTGGGCCTCAAACAGGATGCTCTTGCCCTCGGCCTGAGCCTTGCGCAGGAAAGCGCCGGTGTCGCACACATAGGGGCGGATCTTGGCGCCGAAGTCGTCAATCCAGGCCATGACCTCGTCGATGGTATAAGTCTTGGCGCCGTACACGCGGTCCAGCGTCAGGTTCTTCCACTCCAGAATGTCGGCCAGATGAGCCTTGAGGTACTCGGGATAGAGCAGCTCGCCGGCCATGACGGTCTTCTTCTGATATTTGTCGGAATAGAAGGGGGCAATACCCTGCTTGGTGGAGCCGTACTTCTTGTCGGCCAGACGAGCCTCCTCCAGGGAGTCCAGATCGCGGTGCCAGGGCAGCAGCAGGGAAGCGCGGTCAGAGATCATCAGGTTCTCGGGAGTCAGCGCCACGCCCTGGCTCATCACGTCCTGCATCTCGATCCACAGGTTCTCGCAGTCCATGGCAACGCCATTGCCCAGAATGTTCACCACACCCTTGCGGAAAATGCCGGAGGGCAGCAGATGCAGGGCGAACTTGCCCAGTTCGTTGACCACCGTGTGACCGGCGTTACCGCCGCCCTGATAACGAACGACGACATCGTAGTCCTGAGTCAGCAGGTCTACCATGCGGCCCTTGCCTTCGTCGCCCCAGTTAATACCAACAATTGCACAATTTGCCATATCAAAACCCTCCGGTTATTATAATCGCAGTCTTGTTGCCGGACACATAATCCAACAAGATATATTATAGTCAAATGCCTTCAATAAGTAAAGAATGAATTTGTAATGTCTGTCAAAAGATGGGATAAGAGTACGAAAAGGAAAACTGCCGCTTGCGTGCCGCGCCGCGGATGGGTATAATAAAGAAAAAACGTAAAGGGAGGCGAGCGATATGACCATTCATTATACGCCCGAGCTGCTGGAATATATGGATAAGAAGAACAACCACACCATTTTGGTGGAGTTGGTGGAGATCAACAACACCGACGTGGAAGTGGTGGATCTGCATATCTACCTGCCGCATCCCAATGTGAAGGAGAAGTTTCTCAAGGAGAAGCGCTACCGCACCGTCACCACAGAGGTGGGAGAGGTGCTGCTGCCGCCTTATCCGCTGCAGGTGGACGAAGAGGTCACATTCAGTCTGAAAAAGTGGTGGATCTTTTGCTCCGTCAAATGCAGCGGCATCCGGATGTGATACGAAAACCGCTCCCCCGGGGGAGCGGTTTTTTGATTGTGTCACAGCACGGATGATTGCTTGACCGTCTGCTTCTTTGGTGATATGCTAAAATAAGTGTATTATGCGAAATAAGCCGCGTCCGGATAGCGGAACACAGCGGCAGAAAGGTGGCGAGGGCGTGGACCTGCAGGAAATACGGGAAGATCTGATGGATCGTTTTCCCCAGTGGACAGAGCGGATCGGTATGATGCGCCTTGTGCCGTCAGATCGCGTGGAGATCGCGGATAACGACGGAACCACCGTTTTTTACAACGAAAGCCGTTTGCGCCGCTGCAAACGGGAAGACCGCTGCTTCTATATAGCGCGGCAGCTGCTGCATTTACAGCTGGCCCATGCGGCTCGCCGCGGCCAACGGGAACGGGACGTCTGGCGCGGCGCCTGCGATGCGGTGGTGGACGCCATGCTGCGCGAAGAGGGGTTCCAGATTCCGGAAGGTGTGTTTTTGCGCAAGGGTGCCGACAGTTTGAGCGCGGAGGCCATGTACGAAGCGCTGCTGGGTCTGGATGAAGCAGAAAATGACAACGACGGTGCCAACGCCGAAGTGGTGGAGAGTGAGCCGGTGGAGCACGGACAAACCGGCGGTGAGGAGACCGGTGCCAAAGAGATTACGCTGGACGACCCGGGCTTGGCTGCCGCTGTGGCCGGACTTGCCGAGATGCTGGAGCCCAGCATGCAGGTGGACTTCGACTGGTTCCCCGGCGGAACCATCCGCGACGGTATGCTGCGCTACGACTTCCGGCCTTATCCGGTGGCTCGGGCGGAGATTTTGCTGGACACCAGTGCTTCGGTGGACGGAGAACTGCTGCGCTGGTTTGTGCGCGCGGTCAAAGGATTGATGCAGCAGGACGCGCTGGTGCGCGTGGGCTGTTTTGATACGCGGTTCTATGGATTTCAGGATGTGAACACGCAGGAGGACATCGAAAACCTGGCGCTGCAGGGCAGCGGCGGTACGGATTTTACGGTGGCCGTCAACGCCTTTACGGGTGATGCGGAAAACCAGATCATTTTTACGGACGGATATGCCGAAATGCCGGAACAGAACTGCGATGCAGTCTGGGTGGTCTACGGCAGCATGCCCATCCACCCCAAGGGTGGGCGCGTGATCTATGTCAAAGCAAGTGAGGAGAAGGAAAAGTATGAAATCGATTTTCTTATCACCTGATCAGGTGTTTGAACAGGGCATGCCCCTGCTGGAGAAGGTGGGCATTGCTGCGCCTGCCAGCGATCTGGCGCTGCTGACGGCAGAGGATGACGGTTTTCTCACCGATGGCCGCTGCATCAACTATTATCTGGGCAACGGCGGTGTGGCCAACCGTTTCGGTCAGGCAGACCCCTGCGATGTGTGTGCCGTCCGTCCGGTGCTGCAGCTGGAAGAGGGCGACGAAGCGCTGCTGGGCCGCCGCCGTCAGGAGGGCAGTGTGGCCATCGTGGAGTATGGCCGCTATCCCTACACGGTGCTGGATGAGAGCCAGCGGGAACTGGCCCAGCGTGAGTATCAGCGCGGTGCGCTGCCGCAGACGGGCCGTTCGGTGCATATTGCCGGCCAGAATTGCCCCGTGTATCGTCTGGGCGCCAAGGAAGTGGTGCTGGTGAGTCCTGCACAGGGCGGCGTCAACGGCTTCGTGCGTCTGAGCGACGGTACCGTGGTGGGCGAGGGCGATCAGGTTTTTCTGGAAATGCGTCCGGTGCGCTGGCTGCACGATGAAGAAAACAGCCTCCTGATCGGTTGTATGGCGCTGTTTGCCGGTCTTTCCCGGGAAGATGCCGAAGCTTATCTGGAAAACGAGTTCCTTCAGGAGCTGAGTGCCCAGCCGGAAGAGGAGAAGGATTTTGCCGACTTCTGCGTCCGTCAGCACAACGAACTGAGTCTGATCCGCGCCTATGTGGAGGCGGATATCCCGGTGTTCCTTCACGGTCTGTCCGGTGATGGTAAGAGTGACCGTGTCCGTCAGATCGATCCGCAGGCGCTGGACATCGAGCTGGTTAACGAAACGCCGGAGACCATCAACGGCCGCGCCGTCTACAATGAGACGAAAAGTGAGATCGTGGACATCAAGCCCGTCTGGCTCATCAAGCTGGAGGAACTGTGCCGCGACGGCAAGACCCATATCCTCTTCTTTGACGAGCTGACCAACGCCACCAAGCAGACCCAGTCCGTCATCTTCAAAATCGTGCTGGAGCGCTTTGTCAACAACCGCTGGCCGCTGCCTGCCAACGCTCGCATCGTGGCCGCCGGCAACGAGCGCAGCGAATCCAGCGCCGCTCACGATCTGGCAGAACCCTTGTTCGGCCGCTTTGCTCACATCTATATCCGCACCACCGTGGCCAACTGGATGCCTTGGGCGGTGAGCAACCGGCTCAACCCCTATGTGATGGAGTTTTTGGCCAATAATGACCTGTATCTGCGCACCCCTTATACCGGAACGGAGGGTCACGCCGATCCCCGTCGCTGGGAGATGGCTTCCCGTGTGCTGGACAGCTCCGGCAATGACTTCTCTCTGCTGGCGCCTATCGTGGGTCCGGAGACGGCGGAGGCGTTCATCCGCTTCTTCAAGCAGCGCCGTCAGCTGCAGTCGCTGGGTGTTTACACCGATGAGGAGCTGGCCAAGATGAGCGTAGCTCGCCGCTATCAGCTGGCGCAGCAGTGCCTGCAGTTGGAGGCACAGTGCGGCGATGAGGCCCGCGCCCTGATGAACCGTCTGGGCGGCGAATATCTGGCGTGGTACGAATATATGCTGACGCGCAAAGCGGGCATGTGAGCGTCTGGCCAGAAAAGTGAATAAAAAAGAACACCGCCCATCGGGTGGTGTTCTTTTTTGTGTGGTGGCCCCCCTTGTTTAGCTGTGCTGTGGAATACGCCGCAAGTGCGGCGTCGCAAGCGTTTTGCGCAGCAAAACCTTGGCGCAGGCGGGATTTATTTCCGCCGAGCAAGTCAAATTACCCCTGGGGCGCCGCGGCCGAAGGGCGCGAAGCCCAAAAAGAAAGACACCCTCACGGGTGCCTTTCTTTTTGAAGACTAACCCTAATTTTGATACAAATGCCCCCCTTTGAAGCAAGGGGGTGCAAAGTCAACTTAGGGGGTGCATTTTTAGGTCAGGGGGGTGCAAATAGAAGATACAAAATATGAGTAATCTACAGGAACGGCACCAATTTTCTCAATAAAGAAGCGGTTAATCATCAAGGGAATATTGCTTCTGCTGTGCATAAACTTTACTCTGCTTACCTTCAAATAAGTCTTGTTTTCAGCAATGTAGAATGAGAGCTGATGTTCTATTGATGCGCCCAAGTGCGAAAAAACTATAATTGATCTATTTCTATCAAATGTATACTCGAGGGTATCGTTGACATTACGGATAGATAATTTGTCGAGTGCTTCGTTCTGCTCACAATTTAAAACAAAGCAATAGTGTTGTGTTAGTGGATCGGAATTGGTTACATTATTTCGAACTTTCTTATCTGCAATTACCGGCTTAAAAATCAAAAACAAAGCCAAAGGCATAGCGAGAATGAATAAAGCGATAAACACAACGTATTCCATAGAAGCACCTCCTATTGCACATTGTTTTAAATCATTTTACCATAAAAATAGCTGTTATTCAATAATTCAACGATTATTGGCTGTAATTCAACGATTACCCCACTAAATCAACGATTATAGTTATAATTTAACGATTACCTGTATTTTAACGATATGAAAGTGAATTGATCCGTAAATTTGCAAATTTTCTCACCCGAAAAGTTCTCAAAATGCTGATTTTAGGTAAAAAATAACCGTCATTCCGTTGTATCAGAATGACGGTTATTCTTTGGGAACTGACCCTAATTTTAATACAAATGCACCCCCTTTTGAGGTAAGGGGGTGCAAAGCCATTTTAGGGGGTGCAAAGTTTTTTAGGGGGGTGCATTTTTAGGTCAAGGGGGTGCAAATTAGGGTTGGGGGGGTGCATTATGCATCGCATTCGCCTAACAAGATAGGATTAAGGACTTTAAGTATAGTGGCATATCCCACAATACGTTCGCCTTCCTGAATATTAATTTTCTTACCAATCCATAGACAGTTTGGATAGGCTTCAGGGGAAAGAAAAGTAATTGTACCTTTGGCTGTACCGTTAGGGGAAACAGTCTGTGTATCATAATAGTGATGAACGCCAGTTGTTAAATAATTGCCAGTTACCAAATGATGAGGGCGATAACCATCAGCGGCAGGATTTTTCCTGCTTCCGTTAAATTCAAACAGAACTTCAACATCTGGCTTTTGATCAAAAATTGTTTTTTCCATACGATCACCGCCTTTTTACCATTATATCACAAAAAGAATATAACCGCAACTTGTATCAAAGTTGCGGTTATTCTTTGGTGGACTCGAAGGGGATCGAACCCTCGACCTTACGGATGCGAACCGTACGCTCTCCCAGCTGAGCTACGAGCCCATATTGGAGCAGGACAGTCGTCCTGCTCCAATGATTATACACTTTTGCTTTAAAAATGCAACTGTTTTCTCGCGACCTTATTCGATCACGGGCAGCTTGGCTACCACAGCGGCGCAGCGGGGGCACAGCTCGGGGAACTGCTCGTTGGCACCCACCAGAGTGTGGTGCTTCCAGCAGCGCAGGCACTTCTGGCCCTTGGCCTCGGTGACGATGACGCGCACACCGGCGATGG
>JAZKYM010000007.1:0-8157 GCA_045612165.1 Vescimonas sp. | reverse complement strand
GATCATGGATCAGCCCCGCCGGGGCTTCCAGTCTATCCGGGACCGCCCCCCGGCCCTCCCGTCCTGGCAGCTATCGCCTCCCGGGGCCTCCCGGCCCCGTCCGGTTATGGATCAGCCCCCGGCCCCTCCCGGGGCCGGCGTTTGGATTCCATGATTCACGGGGCGTTTTTTGCGTCCACATGCAGATAGCCGTTGACGATCTCCCAGTCAACGGGCGAACGGAGATAGTAATACGTGTCGGCAAAACCGCCGCGATACTGCGTAACCACCAGATGCCGCTCGCAAAAGCTCAACTGCAAAGAGTCGTTGCCGTTGACGAACAGGATCAGCCGCTCAGCACCGATGTTGCTGATCTGGTTGGCACCGCCCAGCTTTTCCGCCTCAAGGGACGTCAGGTAGGCAAAAAGCCCCTCGCTGTCCAAGGACCGTACCTTTTCCAGATGCTCCTCGCCCTCCGGCCGATGGTAAACCGAGCGAATATCCGCGGCGGTGCGCTGCTCGGTGATCAGCTCCGCCACCGCGCCCCTGTCGTGGCTGATGGCGATGGTGCCGTAGGACAGGACGCACAAAAACATGGCGACACTCAGCAGCAGCGTGCCCACACGGCGCTGCCGAACGCGCATCACGTGCCGCAGCCGGTAGCGCATGGTCTGCGCCCTGGCCGAGAGACACGTGGTAAATCCACGGGAGGTTCCGGCGGTATCCAGCAGCAGCCGGGCGTATTCCTTGCGCAGCGACTCGTCCATCCCCTCCAGAACGATCTCGTCGCAGGAGAGCTCCAGATCGTCGCTGGCCTTGCTGACGGCCACCCACATCAGGGGATTGAACCAGCACAGCGCCTGACAGAAGGCGAAGAAAATCTTGTTGCCCACGTCCCGCCGCTGGAGATGGTGGATCTCGTGGGAAAAGATGAATTGCAGCTGCTGACGGGTAAAGCTGCGGTCGGGCAAAACGGTGACGCGGCTGCGCTTGGTCATGCCCATGGACAGGGGCGCTGCCACGGCAGGACTGATGACCAGTCGAACCGGATGGGTAAATTCCAGCTGCTGCAGCTGGCTTTCAAACAGTTCCAGCACCTCCCCATCACACACGGGACGGGCAACGGACAAAACGCGGTGACGGAAGAGAAAGTGGGCCACCGTTTTGCCCACAAACACAAGGCAAAACCCCACAGTCCACACCAGAAAGAGCGGCTGGAGAATGTGGTTCGGGATATAGAGCACCAGATACGGAATCGGCGCATTCTGCCAGAGCATGTGTGCCTGCCAGAACATGAACACCGGCAGGATCCATAGGGTAGCGCAGGCACGGGCGCTGAAGTACCGGCGCAAAAGGGGCAGCAGGCAAATAAGCAGCAGGAAATGCAGGGTGATGATCACCATCACGTCCAGCATCAAGGCGTAAAACCGCTCCACACCGCTCTCACCGTCTATCCACCGGAACATCAGCAGAAAGCACACCAGCAGGATCGGCAGGAAGGTAGGATCCAGCCAGACCACAGTTTCCTTTGGCCGCGGCTCATCGCTGAGGAGCCGCTCCGGCGCAGGTGCGCCGTGCTCCCACCGCCACGAGCGGCGAAAGGTGTAGGCGGTCATGCCGGCCAGAAACAGACCCCAAAACATCCGCAGCAGGATCATAGCGTCCCCTCCTCCAGCATGTCGCGCAGCTGAGAGAGTTCCTCCTTTGTCAGGCCGCTGCTGCAAAGGGCGGTGGCAAAGGCGGAAATACTGCCGCCGCAGAGCTTATCCACAAAGTTCTTGCTCTGGCTGGCAAGATACGCCTCCTGCGAGACGCAGGGGGTGTAATAGCTTCTGCGGCCCACCTTTTCGATGGTGAGAAAGCCCTTCTCGCTCAGCCGCGTCAGCAGCGTCAGCAGCGTGGTCATGGCCATGGGATGTGTTTGAAAGAGGATCTTTTCCACATCGGCACGGGCAACGGGGGGCTTGCAGGCCCAAACCGCCTGCATCACTTCCAGTTCCGCGTCGGGCAAACGGCGAATGGCGTCCTTCATGGGATCACTCCTCTACATTTGTAGTGTTATCTATATTCTACAAGTGTAGAGCGGTTTTGTCAAGAGCCATCCGGTGTAAACTGCACCGAAGCGCCGCACCACACCGCTCCGCTCCCCTCGCACCACGCTCCCCATACGCCCCACACGTTTCCCCCACACATAAGTTTCTCCATCCCTATCCCTCACGGTTTACATAAGCTTTTTATGGTTAATCTCCACTGGCGTACACACACGCCCTGCTGAGAATCGGCGTGTCCGTGCGCCGCACCACACCGCTCCGCTCCCCTCGCACCACGCTCCCCCACACGCACCCCAAAAACGCACATAGCTCCCCATCCCTATCTCTCGCGGTTTACATAATTTTATTATTGCAAACTTGCCAGCATGATGGCAACATGTTATGATGAAACCCACACGCAGCCGGCAACCACCCCCCACCAACGCGCCGCTTTCCCCCTTATCCCACGGGGAAACAGCGCGGAAAGCGCCGTCGAAACCGCCCATTCTCCCATTGCGAGAGTCTTTTTCGCCCCCGGGGGTGTACTTTTCTCTCTCACTGTGGGAGAATAGCGGTGCAAAGATCTTTGACTATCCGGCAAAGGAGACCCTTACTATGGAAAAAATGACCATCGGCAAATTTATCGCCGCCCTGCGCCGCGCCCACGGCATGACACAAAAGGAGCTGGGTGAAAAGCTGTACGTCTCCGACAAGACCGTCAGCCGCTGGGAACGGGACGAGTGCACACCGGAGCTGAATTTGATTCCTGCCATCGCGGAGATTTTCGGTGTGACCTCCGACGAGCTGCTGCGCGGCCAGCGCCACAGTGACAGCGCCGACACCGCCGAATCCGCCGCGCGGCTGAAAACCAAGTCCGACAAGCAGTTTGCCGCACTGGTACAGCGCCGCCGCACCCGTTTTCGCAATCTGTCTCTGGTGGCCGGCGGCATCGCCCTCACCGGTCTGATCGCCGCCGCTATTTGCGACCTGTGTTTCACCCGTGCCCTGCTGGGTTTCTGTCTGGGACTGGTGTTCCTCGTGGCTGCCGGTATCGCGCAGCTGTGCTTTGATGCCTCCGCCCGTCTCCATCCCGACGAGGACGAGCCGGAACGCCACAGCAATATCGCCGCTTTCAACCATTCCGTGACGGCAACCACCGTGTCGGTCTTTTCCCTCATCGGCGCTGTCCTTGCTTTCCTGCTACCCCTTTTGCTGGTGGATGCCTATCGCGGCCTCACCCCCGCCGGCTGGCTGCTGATGGGACTTGGCTGCGTGGTCGTGGCTCTGATCGCCGGCCATATCATCTATGCGCTGGCCATCCGCCCCGCCCTCATCCGCCGCGGTCTCCTGGCGGAAATCGACGGAGAAGCAGCGGCAGGGGAGCGCAAGCTGCTGAAAAAGCTGCTCCGCCGCGCCGCCATCGTCACCGCCGCTTGCCTTGTGCTGGCTTTTGCCGCTCAGGCCGTCGGCACCGCGCCCTACGCCGCGCCGGAGGAGTTTACCTCCTGGAGCGAGTTTGAGGCCTTTATGTATGACCGGGCCATCCTGCAGCGGCAGGAAGAGTGGGACGGCTTCACCGTGATCCCTCTGCCCGGCGGCTATCAGGTGATGGACGGCCCGACAGACACTGTCACCGGCCATGTCACCTTCAATACCGATACTATCCGCGACAAGGCCGGCAACGTCCTTGCCACCTATCCCACCGACGCCCTCATAGGGCAGATTACCTATTCTTTTGACGACTCCGAAGACGGCCTGCCTGTCCGCGTCTGGACGCAGGAAGCGCTGCGCGGCGGCTATCAGCGCCAGCAGACCGTTTGCACCATTCTCTATCTTGTGGCCGGTGCCACATGGCTGGTGTGCACCGTCTGCTATCTGCGCCGCCGCAAAAAGGGATAATGCGTTTTCCCTCAAGACCGCCGCAAGGCGGTCTTTTTTTTGCGCCGCGCCACCAAGCACACGCCGCCTTCACACGCCCCTCCTCTTTCCCCCCCTAAAAAAAATCGTCCTCGTCCCTACATCTCACGGTTTACATAAGTTTTTATGGTAAAGCAGCAACGTGCTGACGCTCACGACACTCCCTACCATGCTGCCACCTTGTCCTGTCTCCGACGGCCTCTTTTCTTTCCACCAGCGGAAAGAAAAGAGGAAAAGAAACGCCGCAAGGAACCGATGGTTCCTTGACCTCCTTGCACGCATCACTTTAAGGAAATCCAATACTCCCTACCGCGCGTTTTGTCAGCAGAGCTGTTTTCGGCGCAAATGTAGTATTGTCCCTACTCCTATTTTCGCTGCCGCCCCACTCTGAAATGTAGGAGTGCAGCGTTCTACATTTTGTAGAGTTAAGCGGCTGAGCGAGTTAGGCGCTGCGGCAATACCACATTTCGGGCGATCTTCGGCCTGCCAATTACGCGAGGAAACCGAGTGCCGTTTGGTAAGCAGCAAAACGTGCGAAGGAAGGGTGGAAACCATGGGTTTCCACGGGCGCTTTTGCATACTTTTGTCGCTCTTGACAAAAGTATGCCTGCGGAGCATGGACAAGATAGCAGTCTGGCAGGAATCATCGTAAACGCCACGCCCTCACACACGCCCCTCCTCTTTCCCCCCCCTAAAAAAAGCGTCCTCTCCCCCATTTCTCGTGGTTTACATAATATAATTATCGCAAACCACACACCTCTTGCAACAACATCGCATCCGTGGTATGATAAGGCAAAATCACCATTGGGAGGCTACTGACATGGCATACGATTTCACTTCCATCATCGACCGCCGCGGACATGACGCACTGGCGGTGGAGGCGCTGGGCAAACAGGGCTTCCCCCCTGCCCCGAAAGACGGCTTTGACGCCATCCCCATGTGGGTGGCCGACATGAATTTCCCCACCGCGCCGGTGATTGTGGAGGCGCTGCAAGCGCGCGCCGCCCATCCCCTCTACGGCTATTTTCAGGCCAGCGACGCCTATTACGAGGCCATCATCCGCTGGCACGAGACGCGCCACGGCATCACCGGCATGGAGCGGCAGCACATCGGCCATGAAAACGGCGTGCTGGGCGGCGTGATGAGTGCCGTCAACGCCGTGTGCGGTGAAGATAAGCAGGTGCTGGTCCACAGCCCCACTTACATCGGCTTCACCTCCACCCTGACCGGCGCCGGCTACACCATCGTCCACTCCCCCCTCCACCGGGACAAGGCCGGCGTGTGGCGCATGGACTACGCCGACATGGAAGCCCATTTCCAAAGCGGCATCCGCACGATGATCTTCTGCTCGCCCCACAACCCCACCGGCCGCGTGTGGGAGCGTGAGGAGCTGGAAACCGTAGCCGCCCTGTGCGAAAAGTACGGCGTCACCATCATCTCCGACGAGATCTGGTCGGACATCGTGCTGGAGGGCAAGCACGTCCCCACCCAGTCCGTGCCTGCCGCCCGTGAGCGCACCGTGGCACTCTACGCCCCCTCCAAAACCTTCAATCTGGCAGGTCTCGTGGGCAGCTATCACGTGATCTACAACGATGAACTGCGCGCGGCCGTTCGCCGCCAAGGCGGCCTCAGCCACTACAACAACGGCAACGTTCTGTCCATGCACGCCCTCATGGCCGGTTACAGTGAGCAGGGTGCCGATTGGCTGGCTGCGCTGTGCAGCACCATTGCCACCAACGTGGACTATGCCCGTGCCTTTATCCTCTCCCAGTTCCCCGGCGTGTCCGTTGCCCGTCCGCAGGGCACATATATGCTGTTTCTCGACTGCACCGCGTGGTGCGAAAGCCACGGCATCACCATTGAGCAGCTGCTGCAGCGCGGTTGGGATGTGGGCGTGGTGTGGCAGGACGGACGGCCTTTCCACGGCCCGTGCCATATCCGCATGAATCTGGCGCTGCCCTTCGAGCGTATGCAGGAGGCCTTCGAGCGTCTGGCCAAATATGTGTTCATCTAAAGGAGACAGCCTATGTCTTACGCCGAAAACTGTCTCATCTGCGGCGCACCGCTGGAATATCTGTCGTGCGACGAGCCCATGACCTGCGCCCTGTGCGGCAAGAGTGAGCTTTCCAAAACGCGCTGCACCGCCGGCCACTATGTCTGCAGCGAGTGCCATACCCAGGGCATTGACCGGCTGACCGCCCTGTGCCTTGCCTATGAAGGCCGCGACCCCATGGCGCTGCTGCTGCAGCTGATGGAGCAGCCGTGGTGCCACATGCACGGTCCGGAACACCACGTGATGGTGGGCGCCGCGCTGCTGACGGCCTATCACAACGTCGGCGGCGCCATCGACCTGCCCACTGCGCTTGGTGAAATGCTGCGCCGCGGACGGCAGGTACCGGGCGGTGCCTGCGGTTTCTGGGGTGCTTGCGGCGCCGGTGTCAGCACCGGCATCTTCCTCTCCATCGCGCTGGGCGCCACACCGCTGGCAGGCCAGGCGTGGGGGCTTGCCAACACCATGACGGCCCAATCCCTCACCGCCATCGGCTCTGTGGGCGGCCCGCGGTGCTGCAAACGGGATTCCTTCCTTGCCGTGCAGACGGCAGCAGACTTCTGCCGCGACAAGCTGGGCGTGGTGATGGACTGCTCCGTGCCCGTCTGCCCTCACAGCCACCGCAACGCCCAATGTCTGGCCGACCGCTGCCCGTTCCACCGATAAAGAAAGCTGCCTCCCCCTTATCACAAAAGCCGCCGATTGTCCGATCGGCGTCTTTTTTCTTCTTTTTTGCCAAAAAGTGATACCCGTTGTGCACGCCGCAGTGCAAAAAAAGCGCCGTGTGGGGTATAGGTAGAGGGTGCTTTCCTGCCGCTGTCACATAAGATGGAACAGGCGCCGCCCTTCCCATATCAATAAGGAGGAGCAAACTATATGGAATTTGGAATCGCAGGCGTGGCGGCCATCACCGTCATCGCCTACACCGTGGGTCTGCTGGTGAAAGCCACCGGCCTCAAGGGCAAATGGATCCCTGCCATCTGTGCCACCGTCGGCGGTGTGCTGGGCATGGTGGGGATGACCGTCATGCCCGACTTCCCTGCCGGCGACTATATCACCGCCTGCGCCGTGGGTATCGTCAGCGGCCTTGCCGCCACCGGCATGGATCAGATGGTCAAGCAGCTGCGCGAAAGTGGGGAAAGCAATGGCTAAAGTCTTTCTCTCCCCCCCTTACCACTATTTCAACCGCTGCGCCGTGTCCGGCTGCGACGAGAACACCCACAACAACCTCTATCTCGACCAGCTGGAGCCCTATCTCACCGCCTGCGGCATCGAGTTTCGCCGTGGGCCTTACCGCGCACCCCGCAGCGACGAGGATGGCACCGCCATGATGCTGCAGGCCGTCCGTGATTCGGACGCATGGGGCGCCGATGTCCACTATGTCTCCCACACCAACGCCTTCGACGGTTCGGTGCAGGGCTACCGCCCCATGATCTATCCCGGCAGTGCCCGGGGCGAGAAGCTGGCCGCGGCCATCATGGCGCAGCGCCGTCAGATCTATGACGGCCCCATCACCCTCGTGCGCCGCAGCGACCTGTACGAGCTGCGCGTGCCTGCCGCCGCCTCCTACTACGAAGAGCACGTGTTTCACGACAACGCCGAGGACGCCGCCTGGTTCCACACCAACCTCCGCCCTCTGGCGGAGAGCACAGCCCGCGGCCTGTGCGATTATTTCGGCATCCCCTTCGTGGATCCCTACGCCCGGCGTGAAACGGTGGGCGTGGAGCTGCCGGTGCTGCGCCGCGGCGACCGCGGTGACGCTGTGCGCAGCGCCATGGTGGTGCTGCGTGACGGCGGCTGGTACACCCAGCCTCTGGCCGATGGCGACAAGACCTTCGGCCCCGTGATGGAAGCGGCGGTGCTGGCGCTGCAGGAAGCACGCGGTCTCACCGCCGACGGCATCGTGGGCAAGGACACATGGAGCGCCCTGCTGGGCAGCTGATTGTCTGCGCTGTCCCCTTGGCTCTCCCTTTGGGATCGCTGTCAGCCGTCAGGTGACTGAGAGGGCCACTCCCTTGGCTCCCCTTGTCAGGGGAGCTGTCAGCCGTCAGGCTGACTGAGGGGTAGTCCGTCCCCCCACTCTCTCCCTCAGACCTCGCTGCGCTCGGCAAAACCTTCCCCCGCGGGGGAAGGGGGACCGCGCCAGCGGTGGATGAGGGGCACTCTACCATCGCTGCCACT
>JAZKYM010000006.1:0-8637 GCA_045612165.1 Vescimonas sp. | reverse complement strand
TCATTTCATGCACAAGCGAAATGTAGCCAATCGTTCCCTCGGCATCATCGTCTATGGCATTGTCCTCTGGGGCGCAATTAACCTGATCCCCCTCGTTCAACAAAAGAAGTCAAAACAATAAAACACTCCCTCCGCCCCTTTCTCCCCATTTCCATCTTTACATTTACACATTTTTTGGATATAATATTCCAGTTATTGAAATATATCGCAAAGGAGACACCAATTATGGCAGTCATCGAATACGACGAGTATAAACAAAAACTTCTGGCTCTGGAGCCCGCTCTGGGCGAGTTGGAGAAGGCTCTGGGCATTCCCAAGGCCCGTGAGGAATACGAAGCCCTGCAGAAGGAGACCGAGCAGGACGGCTTCTGGAACGACCTTGCCCGCTCCCAGAAGGTGAGCCAGCAGATCAAGCGTCTGGAAAACCGCATCAAAAAGCACGACCGTCTGGTTTCCGACTGGGAAGACGCCGTGGTGCTGTGCGAAATGGCACAGGAAGAGGACGATGCCTCTCTGCTGCCCGACGTAATCAGCTCTTTCGAGACGCTGGAGAAGGAAATGGAAGAGCGCCGTCTGGCCGCCCTGCTCAGCGGCGAGTATGACGGCAACAACGCCATCATGACCTTCCACGCCGGTGCCGGCGGCACCGAGGCTCAGGACTGGACTGAGATGCTCTACCGCATGTATACCCGTTGGGCCGAGCGCCACGGTTACACCTATCAGCTGCTGGACTACGAAGCAGGCGAAGAAGCCGGCATCAAGAGTGCCACCATCTCTATCGAGGGCGAAAACGCCTACGGTTACCTCAAGAGTGAAAACGGCGTGCACCGTCTGGTCCGCGTCTCCCCCTTTGATGCCAACGCCCGCCGCCAGACCAGCTTTGCCGCCGTGGAAGTCATGCCCGAAATGCCCGACGACAGCGACATCGAGATCCGTCCCGACGAGATCGAAATGCAGGCTTGCCGCTCCTCCGGTGCCGGCGGCCAGCACATCAACAAGACTTCCTCCGCCGTGCGTCTGACCCACCTGCCCACCGGCATCGTGGTGTTCTGCCAGACGGAGCGCAGCCAGTTCCAGAACCGCGACAACGCCATGAAGATGCTCAAGGCCAAGCTGGTGGAACTGAAGATCCAGCAGAACGCCGAGAAGATCAGCGACATCAAGGGCGTGCAGATGAAGATCGAGTGGGGCAGCCAGATCCGCTCCTACGTTTTCATGCCTTACACGCTGGCCAAGGATACCCGTACCGGCTACGAAATGGGCAACATTCAGGCCGTGATGGACGGCGATATTGATGGCTTCATCAACGCCTACCTGACCGCCAGCGCCAACGGCGAGCTGAAAAAGTAATCAAAAAAAGGTGAGATCGCTAAAGCGGTCTCACCTTTTGCACAAAACGAGGTATTTTTTATGGAGAAAGTCATTCTTTTTGATATGGACGGTGTACTGGTCAACACCGAACCTCTGCACTATCAGTTGTGGAGACAGGTCTTTGCAGAACGGGGCCTTGATCTGTCCTTTGAGGCCTATAAGGGCTGCATCGGTGCCAACGGCAAACGGCTGATGGAGCTGGTTCTGGAACACTACGGCGTGGACTATCGCCATGATGAGACGATGTTCAGCCGCTACTATCAGCTGAAAGAAGAGCACCTGCGCTACGGGGAAATCCCCCGGATTGAGGGCGTCAATGATACGCTGGCACAGCTGCAGGCGCGCGGTTACCGCATGGCGGTGGCGTCCTCCTCCACACAGGACTACATCGAGCTTTGCACCGACCGCGCCGGCATCGGCCACTTCTTCGACGTTCGCTTCAGCGCCCAGTGGGTGAAAAACACCAAGCCTGCGCCGGATGTATTTTTAGCTGCAGCGGAAAAAATGGGTGCTGTTCCGGAAGCTTGCGTGGTGGTGGAGGACTCCACCAACGGCACCCTTGCCGCCAAGGCCGCCGGTATGCGCTGCATCGGCTTTGCTAACCCCGACTCGGCGGGCCAGTGTTTGGATGCCGCAGATGTGCGGATCGACCGGTTCGCGCAGCTGCTCGACGTGCTATAACATGAAAAAAGACCGCCGTTTGGCGGTCTTTTTTCATGTGGAGGAAATTATTCCCCCTCTTTTCTCACAAATTTATCACCCGGGCAGCCGCACAGGGGGCAGACATAGCCATCGGGCAGCTTCTCGCCGTGATAGACAAAGCCGCACCAAGGGCAAACCCAGCTGCCCACCTCTTCCAGCGTACGGTACACGGTGGCAGCAGGGGGAACGGCAGCTGCGCCCTTACCCAGGAATTCATCCACCGTCAGCATACGGCCTTCGCCCAGAATCTCGCCATCTACGCCGTCACACAAAAACAGCACATAGCGGCCCACATCCATGGTGTCCACCACCTTACAGGTAACGCGAGCCACCATACCCTCCTTGACAAAGGGATTTCCCAGAGAATCAACGAACGTCTCATAGGTGGCATACTTATCCGTCACGCGGCTGGACTTATAGCCGAAGAGATTGATCAGTTCTTTATCACAGTTCTTGCCGGCCAGCGTCACAGCAAAAGTGCCGGTTTCCAGCAGCGCTTTGCAGGTCTCATTATCGCGGTTGAGGGTAACAGTAAACTTCTGCGGAAGATTGCTGGTGACCTGCGCAAAGGAGTTCACGACGCAGCCCACGCGCTTGCCCTGATATTCAGTGCCCAGAATGAACAGACCATAATTCATCTTTTCCAAAACTTTACGATCCATGGTGTTGCCTCCCTTTTTTGATTTGTTATTTTTATTATATCCAGCTGTCCAAAAGAACACTATTGCATATGCAACACAACAAAGCAAAAACCGCCCTGACGGGCGGTTTTTTCATTTCCCAAGCCGTTTCACCAGCCGCTCGTGCAGCACCACCATCGCCGCCAAAAAGGCCAGCAGATAGACAGGGAAAAGCCCCGGCGTAATGTACTGGGCCACAAGGCCGAACAGCGGCGGCATGAAAGACGTGGCCACATAAGCTCCTGCCATCTGCACGCCGATCACCGCCTGCGAATGTTCCTCTCCGAATCGCTCCGGTGTAGCGTGGATAAAGCACGGGTAGATGGGCGCGCAGCCCAGTCCCAGTATCAGCATTCCTCCTGCCGCAACCAATGGCCCCAGCGGCAGCAGCACAATCACGGCGCCCAGTCCTGTTATCGCCTGACCCAAACGGATCATCTGGCGGTCATTCAGACGCATCGACAAAAAGCCGCTCAGGGCGCGACCGACTGTCATACCCAAATAAAAAAGTCCGGCAAAACGGGCAGACTCCGCTTCCGTCATGCCCCGATGCAGCACCAGATAGCTGGCCCCCCAGAGAAAAACCGTGGTTTCCACCGCGCTGTAACAGAAAAAGGCAGATATGGCACCTTTCACTCCCGGGATGGACAGCACCTGCGGCAGTGACAGTGGGCTTTCGGTGTCACTCTTTGCCGCCACGCCGCCTCTCCACAGCGGAAGGGATCCAAACAGCAGCACCGTCAATACCGTCTGGATCAGCGCCACAGTTCCGTAGCCACCGCTCCATCCATGCGCCCCTGTCAGCGCCCAAGACATGATATACGGGCCGATAGATGCGCCAACACCCCACATACAATGCAGCCAGCTCATGTGCCGTGAATCGTAGTGGATCGCCACGTAATTATTCAGCGATGCGTCCACGCTGCCGGCACCCAATCCATAGGGAACCGCCCACAGACAAAGCTGCCAAAATGCGCCACTGACGCTGAAGCCCCACAGCGCCGCAGCGGTAGCCGCCACACTCAGGGCGGTAACCTTTCCTGCGCCCAGTCTGTGGGTTAACCGGTCGCTCATCAGGCTGGACACCACCGTGCCCAGCGAAATGATCATATACACACCACCGGCCCATGAAACCGGCACATCCCACTGCTGATAGATAGTGGGCCATGCGCCGCCCAGCAGAGCATCGGGCAGGCCGAGGCTGATAAAGGCCAGATAGATCACAGCCAAAAGAAGTTGTATCATACAGAATCTCCTTTGCCAACGAACTCTTCCGTATGATACCACGGCCGCGCCCCTTTTACAAGAAAGCACGGCAAAAAAGGACAGGCACCCACGGCACCTGTCCTCTCCTTTATCCCACGTATTCCGCAGGATCCACAATTTTTCCGTTTTGAGATACCGCAAAGTGCAGGTGGGGTCCCATGCTGCTCTCCGCCGCAGCCGTTGCCCCCACAAAGCCGATGATATCCCCTGCAAACACTTCCTGTCCCTTTCCCACGGGAGGGTTTTCCAGCAGGCTGCTGTAGTGGGTGGTATATCCGCCGGCATGCTCGATGATAACGGTGGTACCCATCAGTTCGTCATTGACCACTTCCAGCACCGTGCCGTTGGCGGCCGTTTTAACGGCATCCCCCTCATCGGCGCGAATGTCCAGCCCGTTGTGGGTGCGCCAATCCCCCATGGTCTCATCATACATCAGTTCTGTCATGCTGAACACCGTCACCGTAGTGCCGTCCAGCGGAGAGATCACCTGCGGCAGCAGTTCTTCTACCTCCACGCTTTCCACAGGCTCTGCCACCGGTTCAGGCTCCAGCGTCTCCTGCACCGGCACATCCTCCGGTTCCTGCTGCACCGGATCTTCCTGCACAGGGGGCTGTTCCACCACCGGCGCGGGATTCACCGTCTCCTGTACCGGCTCTTTACCGCCAAAAAGCGCAAACCAGCCCAGCACACCAACCACCGTAAGACACAGCACAAGGGCTATGTAAAAGCCCCTGCCGCCGAACATTGCCCGGATTTTTCCGGAATCGTATCTGCTCATTTCATCGTTCCTCCGAAGCGCACGGCGCTCCGCCGTCTGTTGCGGCCGACGGCTGGCCGAAATGGTACAAAAAGGACCTCTGCGTCCAGTATGGACAAGCAGAGACCCTTTTATACATACGGAGGAAAAAGCAGAGCGCGCCCCGACTCTTACTCAAATTCACCCTTCAGGCCACGGGCAAAGAGATCCTGCAGCACCGATTCGGGGTTGACCTTTTCATAGAGAATATCATATACCGCCCGACAGATGGGCAGTTCCACACCGTATTGCGCACCCAGTTCCAGCATCGCTTTCACAGTGTAATAACCCTCGGCCAGCTTGGTATAGCTTTCGCCGCGGATAAATGCTTCGCCAAACTGGCGGTTGTGGCTCCAGCGAGAGAATACGGTGGCCTCGTAATCCCCTAAATGGCACAGGCCGTAGGCCGACAGTTCACTGCCGCCCATGGCACGGATCAGCCGCGCCACTTCCCGTGTGCCGCGGCTCATCAACGCACCCTTGAGGGAAGAGAGTCCTGCGCCGTCCAGCATACCGGCAGCAATACCCACCACGTTTTTGGCAGCGGCGCCCACCTCGTTGCCGATCAGGTCGTTGCCGTAATAAAAACGGATCAGTTCACCGGAAAAAGCCTGCACCAGCTGTGCTTTCGCTTCCTCATCGTCGCTGTCGATGACCATGCAGTTGGGAATGCCGCGGTAAAATTCCTGTACGTGACCGGGCCCCAACCAAACCGCCACGCGGTTGCTGCTGTCCAGATTCTCCTTGGCGATCTGACTCAGGCGGCGTCCGGTTCCTATTTCAATTCCTTTCATGCACAGCACGAAGATCTTGTTCTTCAGCCTCAAAGGACGCAGTTCATCCATCAGATGCTGCAAACCTTGCGAGTTGACGGAAATGATGACGACCTGTGCATCCTGCACGGCATCCAGCTCACAGCTCAGCGCCACAGATTCCGGCAGTTCCAGCAGATCATTTTTCCTCGCGGTCAACAACGCCTGCATCCGCACAGAATCCCTGCGTCCGTACAGTGTCACATTGTGGCCGATTTGATCCAAGTACCACGCGATCAACGATCCCCAACGGCCGCAACCGATGACAAAAACACGCATAAGGATACCTCCTTGTATCAGTCAAACAAAAATAAACAGGACAGTTTTCACTGTCCTGTTTATTATATCTTGCAATTGTGAACTTTTATACCTTACTTCACGATCAGGGTCTGACCGTCCATCTCTTCGGGGCAGGCAAGACCCATCACATCGAGAATGGTGGGGGCAATGTCAGCCAAACGACCGGGACGCAGTTCGGTACCGGCGCCGCAGAGGATGAAGGGCACCAGATTCGTGGTGTGAGCGGTCATGGGGCTGCCGTCGGGCTGCTGCATCTGCTCGGCGTTGCCGTGGTCAGCGGTGACCATGGCGATACCGCCCATCTTCAGCGTAGCATCCACCACACGGCCGACGCATTCGTCTACCGTCTCCACAGCCTTGACAGCTGCTTCCAGTACGCCGGTATGGCCCACCATGTCGCAGTTGGCAAAGTTGAGGATGATCACATCATACTCACCGGAGTTGATGCGCTCAACGCACTTGTCGCACACCTCGACAGCGCTCATCTCGGGCTGCATGTCATAGGTTGCCACCTTGGGAGAGGCCACCAGCACGCGATCCTCGCCGGGGTACTGCATTTCCACACCACCGTTGAAGAAGAAGGTGACATGGGCATACTTTTCCGTCTCGGCAATGCGCAGCTGGGTCAGACCCAGAGAGCTGAGATACTCGCCCAGACCGTTCTTCATCAGCTGACGAGGCCATGCAACCAGCACGTTGGGCATGGTGGCATCGTACTCGGTGTTGCACACATAAGTGGTGGGGAAGAACTCGCGCTGGAAGCCGTCAAAAGCCGGATCCACCAGAGCACGGGTGATCTCACGGGCGCGGTCGGGACGGTAGTTGAAGAAGATGACGCTGTCACCATCGGAGATGGTGCCCTCGCGGTCGCAGACCACAGGCTCCACAAACTCGTCGGTGACACCGGCGGCGTAGGATTTCTCCACAGCGCCCACGGGGTCGTCATTCTGGACGCCTTCGCCGTAGACCATGGCGTCATAGGCCAGCTGCACGCGCTCCCAGCGCTTGTCGCGGTCCATGACATAGTAACGGCCCATCACAGTAGCGATCTTGCCGATGCCGATCTCGGCGCACTTGTCCACGCACTGCTTGACGAAGTCACGGCCGGAAGTGGGGGACACGTCGCGGCCATCCAGGAAGGCGTGGATATACACCTTCTCCAGACCCTTCTCTTTGGCCATACGCAGCAGAGCCCACAGATGGTCCACATGGGAGTGGACGCCGCCATCGCTCAGCAGACCGTACAGGTGCAGTGCAGCGCCGGTTTTCAGGCAGTTGTCCATGGCCTTATTATAGGCCTCGTTGGTAAAGAAAGCGCCGTTTTCAATAGCAAGGCTGATGCGGGGCAGATCCTGGAACACCACGCGGCCGCCGCCGATATTGGTGTGGCCCACCTCGCTGTTGCCCATCTGTCCGTCAGGCAGACCCACATCCAGACCGGATGCAGACAGGGTGGTATTTGCATACTCTGCAAACAGACGATCCAGCACAGGGGTCTTGGCCAGAGTCACCGCGTTGCTTCCGCTGGCAGACATCAGGCCAAAGCCATCCATAATGATGAGCGTAGTCGGAGTTTTGTTCATAAGATCCTCGTTTCTTGCGTTTGATAAAGCGTGCGGAAATTACTCCTGGTTGGCAGCGTTGATGATCTCCACGAACTCAGCAGGCTTCAGAGCGGCGCCGCCGATCAGGCCGCCGTCGATATCGGGCTGAGCCAGCAGCTCGGCAGCGTTGGAACCCTTCATAGAGCCGCCGTACTGGATGGTGATGGAACGGGCGATACGTGCACCGTACAGGTGACGGACGGTGGTGCGGATGAAGGTGCAGACCTCGGCAGCCTGCTCGGCGGTAGCGGTCTTGCCGGTGCCGATGGCCCACACGGGCTCGTAAGCGATGACGCACTTGCGCAGCTTCTCGGCGCCCACGCCGGGCAGAGCAGACTTAACCTGCAGAGCGATCAGCTCCATGGTGATGCCCAGCTCACGCTGCTCCAGGCTCTCGCCCACGCAGATGATGGGGTGCAGGCCGGCTTCCAGAGCGGCATGGACCTTCTTGTTGACGGTGAAATCGGTCTCGCCGAAGTACTGACGGCGCTCGCTGTGGCCGATGATGACGTACTTCACGCCCAGATCCTTCAGCATGTCAGCGGACCACTCGCCGGTGTAAGCGCCGGACTTCTCATAGAACAGGTTCTCGGCACCGATGGACACGCGCATGTCCTTGAAAGCCTTGGTGGCGGCAGAGATGTTGACAGCGGGCACGCACACGACGACGTCGCACCACTTGGCCTTGGGCAGGATGGCCTTCAGCTCTTCGGCGAACTTCTTGGTCTCGGTGGCAGTCTTGTTCATCTTCCAATTGCCGGCGATGATAGTCTTGCGATATCTGCGGTTCATAATACGTTTGCTCCTCTTTTAATTATAATTTATATGAATAAAAATGATGCGCGGAATAAAATGGAAATCTGCTTTTACTTATCCAGCAGGCAGGCAACGCCGGGCAGTTCCTTGCCCTCCATGAACTCCAGGGAGGCACCGCCGCCGGTGGAGATATGGGTCAGCTTGTCGGCGTGGCCCAGCTGCTGCACGGCAGCAGCGCTGTCACCGCCGCCGATGATGGTGATGGCGTCGGTCTTGCTCAGAGCTTCGGCCACAGCCTCGGTGCCCTTGGCAAAGGCAGCGAACTCAAACACGCCCATGGGGCCGTTCCA
>JAZKYM010000005.1:0-12862 GCA_045612165.1 Vescimonas sp. | reverse complement strand
GGCAGCGAGCTGACCGTGCTGCAGATGCAGCAGGAGATGGTTCTGACCATCGGCGAGAACATCAAGGTTCGTCGTTTCGAGACCTTTGCTACCGGCACCTCCGCCGCTTACATCCACGCTGGTGGTAAGATCGGCGTTCTGGTGAACATGGAAGTCGAGGGTGACGTGGACGCTATCGAGATCGGCCGCAACGTCGCTATGCAGATCGCCGCTCTGAATCCCCGTTTCTGGGACAAGAGCCAGGTCACCGAGGACGTGCTGGAGACCGAGAAGCGCATCATGCTGGTTCAGATGGACAACGATCCCAAGATGGCTTCCAAGCCTGCTCAGGTCAAGGAAAAGATCGTCATGGGCAAGCTGAACAAGTTCTATTCCGAGAACTGCCTGCTGCAGATGGAGTTCGTCCGCGGCGACCTGTTCGAGGGCTCTGTCGAGGGCTACATCGCTGACGCTGCCAAGAAGGCCGGCGCCAAGGTGAAGTTCGTCAACGCCGTTCGTTTCGAGAAGGGCGAGGGCATCGAGAAGAAGCAGGAGAACTTTGCTGACGAGATCGCCAAGATGGTGAAGTAATCGCGCTTCCAAAACGCAAATAAAAAGACCGAAAGATGAAAGTCTTTCGGTCTTTTGTCATCTTCAGACGATTTTGCTTACCAGTGGGCCGAGTGGGGCGAAAAAAGCGGTGTCTTCAACTTCTGTGATCATGCAGTCCACGTCTTCCAAAGAGCATTGTCGGAATCCTGCCTGCAACGGAAATTTTTCCGAAGCGCAGAGAAAGACGCACTTGTCGGTGTTTTGCAGTATGCTTCGCCGCAGACAGACCTCCTCGCGGTCGCAGTCCCAGATAACGCCCTCCTTGCTGAGCGCTTTTGCGGAGAAGAAGGCAATGTCGGCGTGCATCTGGGAAAAGGTGTCTTGCGCGTCACTGCCCAGCAAACAATTGCGGTTGCTGTGGCTCAGACGACCACCGCAGGCGATGATGTCCAACTTCGACTGCCCTAACAGGGAGAGAATTTCCACATTGTTGGTCACCACAGTCAAATCCGCCCGACTTTGCAGCTCGCAGGCCACAAAAAAGGCGCTGGAGGACTGATCGAGAAAAACGATCGCACCGTCCGGTACCATTTTGGCGGCTTTGCGCGCCATCGCTTTCTTGGCAGGGATATTCTGATGTGCTCGCGTGGAAAAGGGCAGGATCTGGGAGTTGTTTTTCACCGGTTCTGCGCCGCCATAACTGCGTTTGACAAGCCCTTGCTTTTCCAGAGAAGCCAGGTCGCGCCGCACACTGGACGGACTGGTGTAGAGCCACTGGCTCAGCTCCTGCACACTGGTGTAACCTTTTTGGAGCAGAATCTTGCGGATCTCCAGCTCGCGTTCATTCTGATACATAGATACCTCCTGATTAGAAATGTGCAAATGTAGGCGAATGTGTGAGTAATTGCCTGTTTTTGGTTGGCACTTGCGCATTGCTGCGCATTTATTGTATAATAGCCACACTGAAAAAGCAACAATAAAGGGAGGGTGGAGAATGGAACTGACCCGTGAAGGGAAGATGACGGTGGCCGGTCACCGCGGTGACAGCGCCAACTATCCGGAGAACACCATGGCCGCATTCCGCGCAGCCATTGCGGTGGGTGCCGATATGATCGAGACGGACGTGCGCCTGACGCGTGACGGTGTGCCGGTGCTGATCCATGACAGAACATTGGACAGAACAACTGACAAAACCGGCTACGTAAAGGATTTCGACTTTGCAGAACTTCGCAAGGTGAACGCCGGCACGGCAGAGCTGCCCCAGCAGATCCCCACGCTGGAAGAGCTGCTGAAGTTGCTGGCGTCCACCAACGTAACGCTGAATCTGGAAGTGAAAGAGTACCACGAAGAGGGCAACGAAGAGCGCAGCCGTGAATGTGTGGACAAGTGCGAGGAACTGATCCGCCGCTATGGCATGGAAGAGAAAATGCTTTTCAACAGCTTCGACGCCCCGGTGCTGGAATACATCGCAAAGACCTATCCGCAGTACCGTCTCCACGGCTTTTACCCCTATTCCGTCATGTACCGCGTGGATAGAGACCCCGGCGAATATCTCTACTGTGCCTGTCTGGACGACAGCCGCAGTGAGGAACAATACGCAGCTGTGCAGGCGTTGGGTATCGAGCCGTGGGTCGGTGCCAGCGTACGGGAAGAAGCGCATCTGGCGCTGTGCTTCCGTCTGGGCGCACGGCTGGTGACCAGCAACGACCCCGGCGATTGCATCAAAAAGCTGGAAAGGATCGGCGCGAGATGAAGAATGTAAAACTGATTGCTTTCGATCTGGACGGTACGCTGACGCAGCATAAAGAGCCGCTGACGGAAGAAAATCGCCGCGTGCTGGAGGCACTGGCCCGGCGCTACCGCCTGTTGA
This sequence comes from Vescimonas sp., assembly GCA_045612165.1. Lineage (GTDB taxonomy): Bacteria > Bacillota > Clostridia > Oscillospirales > Oscillospiraceae > Vescimonas. The sequence goes on along the minus strand of JAZKYM010000005.1, from coordinate 10,461 downwards.
TGGTGGGGGCAGGCCAGACTCGCCGCATTTTTCGCCAGCTGGGCGAATTCCCCATCGACATTATCGGCAACTATGGCTTGCAGTACGCTCGCCATGACGCCGAGACGCGCGACCTGCAGGTGATTCGCGACTTGCAGCTGCCCTGCCGGAGAGACGCCGTGGAGCAGCGTGTTACTCAGCTGCGCCGCCGCTTCGGCTGGGAGACTTATGCCGGCGAAAATGTGGAGTATCACCCCTCCGGCTGTGTGACCTTCCCGGTGCTGGGCACCAAGGCGGCACAGCAGGATAAGCTGTCCTTTGACCCGGACCGCAAAAAGCGCCGCGCCGTCTATGAGCAGGTAGTGGCCGCGTTTCCGGAATACCATGTGTTTGTGGGCGGATCCTCCTCTTTTGACATGGCCCCCAAGCCTTACAACAAGTATCATGCGCTGGCTGAATACTGCCGTGAACTGGGTATTGCCCACGATCAGGTAGTCTATGTGGGCGATGACTACGGCCCCGGCGGCAACGATGAGAGCGTGTACCGCTCCGATATCACCTTTATCACCGTGGACGATTACCGTACCTTCGGCGAAAGAATGGCACCGCTGCTGGCAGATTAAAAGAAGAAAACACCCCACCACACGGTGGGGTGTTTCGTTTAGGGGGAAGAGAAGAACGCATGTCTGCGTAGATTGTCATTGGACAGCATGGGAATGATCGGCGGAACAAACGGCAAGGTGCGTGATGGCGGCAAGGTGCAGGAAAGAAATGGCGCCTCTGTACGGCGTGTCTTACGCTGTGTGGCGATGATGCAGCAGAAAGCCGAGGCTTACAGCGCAGATAATAGCAACAACCGTGGCCAGCGCAATCGCCAGATAGGAGAGTACCATTCCCTGTGCGTTGGGCAGGAAAAATGCTGCAACGGCGCACAGCAGGCACAGTCCCACAAGACTCATAATGGCATTTTTCAGATTCAACATGATGGATCTCCTTTCTGTCAAGTCGAAGTTGCTTTGCTCCTTGTGACTATATAATAACACAGTTTACCCCAAAGGTCGTTACAGAAACACTACAGGTCGGTGACAGTTTGCCAAATGCGCCTGTTACATTCGATACGTTTTTGTTACCGAATTTTAACCTTTTGGCCGGCGGTTAATTTTCCTTGTATTGGGGCATATTCTTTGATATAATATATTGGATAAATTGGGTGACTATGTCCTGATGGAGGATTTTACCTTGCAATATTTGACGAATCTCTGGAATTCTCTTGATTTTGGCTCTATGCAGGACCTTTTGCTGCGCCTGTGCGCCATCTTCTTGTGCCTGACAGTGCATGAGACGTGTCACGGACTGGCGGCTTATGCATTGGGCGATCCCACTGCCAAGCGGCAGCACCGGCTGAGCCTGAATCCGCTGCGGCACATTGACTGGTTCGGTCTTGCCATGATGGTGGTGGCCGGTTTCGGATGGGCCAAGCCCGTGCCGGTGAACCCCAACTATTTCAAAAATCCCAAGCGCGGCATGGCACTCTCTGCATTGGCAGGTCCGGTGTCCAACTTTTTGCTGGCGCTGGTCTTGCTGCTGGGTCTGCGCCTTTTCTGGCTGACGTCTATGGGCAGCGCATGGATGATGTTTCTTGTGGAAGCGGCCATCCTCTCCATTGGTCTGGGCGTTTTCAACCTGATCCCCATTCCGCCGCTGGATGGCTCCAAGGTGCTGTTTTCCCTGCTGCCGGACCGTGCTTACAGCTTTGTGCTGCGTTATGAGCGCATCGGCATGATCGTTTTGTGGGCGCTGGTGTTTGCCGGTGTGGGTGAGCGCGTCATCAACGGTCTCATCTATGTTGTCTTTGACTTATTCTGCCGCATCGTCGGCTTTTGAGGTGTGTACATTGGATAATCCGATTTTCAAACTGGAAAAAGTGGTGCAGAGTCGCACCAACGAAGTCATGGAGGACTTTGAAGGTCCGTTGGACCTGATTTTGTTCCTGCTGAGCAAGAATAAAATAGAGATTCAGGACATCCCCATCGCGCTGATTCTGGAGCAGTATCTGGAGTATCTGGAGAAGCGTCAGCAGATGGATCTGGAGGTGGCCAGTGAGTTTGTTACCATGGCTGCCCACCTCATGTATATCAAGACGCGCATGCTCTTGAGCATTGAGGACGAGGAAGCCCAAAGCGAGATGGAGGCTCTGATTAAGTCGCTGGAGGAGCGGCAGCGCGGCGAGAGCTATCTGAAGATCAAGCAGCTCACCGAGCGGCTGGGACCTATGAGCGAGTTTGGCCGCAACGTCATTACCCGTAACCCTGAGCCGATGGAGCGTGGTAAGATCTATGAGTACGATCACCAGCCGGGTGATTTGATCATTGCTATGCAGGAAGTGATGGACCGTCAGGGCGCCGTTGCCATGCCGCCGATTCAGGACTTTGCCGAAATCGTGCGGCGAGAACCCTATTCGGTGGAGAGCAAGGCCAAAGAGATCCTTTCGCGGCTGAAGAGCGGCGGTATTACGCGCTTTTTGCTGCTGTTCCGCGGCAGCAAAAGCCGCAGCGAGCTGGTGGCAACCTTTATGGCCGTGTTGGAACTGTGCCGCAGCCGCATGATCCGTCTGGCCGGCCCCAGTGCCGACTGCACCGTCACGTGGGAAAGTGACGAACCTGAAAATGAAGTGAGGACATAAACAGATGGGAAATCTGGAAATGAGAGAAATTGAGGCCGCCATTGAAGGTATCCTCTTTGCCTCCGGTGAACCGGTGGCGGTGGACCGCATTTGCGTGGCATTGGATATGGACCGCAGCACCGTGGAGCTGGTGCTGCAGAAGCTGGCCGATTATTACAGCTATGAGCGCCGCGGTATCCGTCTGGTACGGATGGACGACACGTGGCAGCTTTGTTCCGCGCCTGAGTATGGCGACACCATCCGCAAGGCTTTTGAGATTCGCAAGCCTGCCAAGCTCAGCCAGCCTGCGTTGGAGGTGCTGACCATCATTGCCTACTATCAGCCCACCACCCGTGCCTATGTGGACCAGATCCGCGGCGTGGACAGTTCCTATACGGTGGGCCTGCTGCTGGAGCGTAAACTGATTGAAGAGTGCGGCCGCCTGCAGGTGCCGGGCAGACCCCACCTGTACCGCACCACCAAGGCGTTTTTACGGGCATTCCATCTGAACTCCTTGGAAGATTTGCCGGAGATGCCCGGTCTGGAAACGGACGGTCAGCTGCGTCTGAGTGAGGACGGTGCTGTGCTGGACGAGCTGGGCGGCGAATAAGGCGGAGAGAAATTACTGACGAGAGGAGGGGGGCGTGCTGTGGTCGGCTGGTGTATTCTCGGCGGCATCTTGCTGCTGTTTGCCGTTGTTTGGCTGCTGCGTGTCAGCGTAGAGCTCTCATTTGGGCAGGAACTGCGTGCTGTGGCGCACATTGGGCCGAAGAAACTGACGCTCCTTCCCAAATCGGATAAGAGCGCGAAGAAAAAGAAGGCGCAGCCTTCCGCGCGCGAAGAAAAAGCGCCGGTGAAGAAAGGCGCGAAGAAGTTCCCCTTTGCTTTTGATGATATTCGTTCGGCGCTGCCGGTGGTGTTTGGGGCGCTGAAAAAAGCGCTGAAAAAGATCGGCCGTCACATGCGGGTGGATCCGCTGGAAGTGAGCATCGTTTTAGGCCATAGCGACCCGGTGAAAGTGGCGCAGATGTACGGCTGGGTTAATACAGCCGTCTGGAGCATGATGCCGCAGCTGGAACAGCTTTTGCACATCCCCCATCCGCACATCCATGTGGGTGTGGATTACGATACCGGCAAGACCGACGTGGAGGGGCGCGTGGGCGTGTGGTTTCGGGCAGGCGACTTGCTTGTCATTGCGCTGACGCTGGCTATTCCGGTACTGAAATGGTATCTGGCATGGCGGAAAAAGAACACAAACCAAAAACAGGAAGCGAAAAACGTTTAAGATAGGAAAGGAAACAGACCATGGAAAAGAACGAGAAGAAGAATCCTCTGAGCGAGTTGATGGAAAATTCTATGAGCAAGATCCGTGAAATGGTGGATTCCAATACCATCATCGGTCAGCCCATCGTGACAGCTGACGGCGTGACGCTGATCCCTGTTTCTCGCCTGAGCTTTGGATTTGGCTGCGGCGGCGGAGACTATGGCAAGCAGGTGGGCAACGCCCACTTCGGCGGCGGCAGCACGGCCGGTGTCAAGGTGGAGCCTGTGGCGTTTCTGGTGGTGAAAGACGGCGTGACCCGTGTTCTGCCGGTGGCACAGCCTGCGGTCACTACGGCAGACCGTGTGATCGAACTGGTTCCTCAGGTGATGGACCGTGTGGAGAATTTCATCGACAAGAAGAAGGCAAGCAGCGAGCTGTAAAAGAATACAATGGAATCACCAACTGTTGTAAAGGGTGATTCCGTTGCGAAAAATGATGCTGTTTCTGCTGTGCGCTGTGTTCCTGTTGATCGAGCCGGCACCTTGCTGTGCCGAAGAGATCGGCACTTCGGCTGAGTCTGCCATTTTAATGGATGCAGACACGGGGGAGATCTTCTATGAGAAGAACGCCGATCGCCGGATGCTCATTGCCAGCACCACTAAGATCCTCACAGCGCTGGTGGCGCTGGAGCAAGGCGGCCTGCAGCAGGAGATCACCGTAACGGCCGACCATATGGTGGAAGGCTCGTCCATGTATTTGGCTTTGGGCGAAACGGTGACGGTGGAGGAGCTTCTCTATGGGCTGCTTCTTTGCAGCGGCAACGATGCGGCCCTGGCGCTGGCGGAGGCATGCTGCGGCAGCGTAGAGGCATTTGTAACGGAGATGAACCGAAAGGCCCAACAGATTGGCATGGAAAACTCGTCCTTCGCCAATCCCAACGGACTGGATGCCGACGGCCATTATTCCACCGCCCGTGATATGGCCGCTCTGGCCGCCGTGGCGGTGCGTGACCCGATGTTTGTGCGCCTGTGTTCGACGATACAGGTAAATACCGCCGGCCGTACCATGAGCAATCACAACCGCCTTCTTCGAGAAGTGGAAGGCTGTATCGGGATCAAGACAGGATATACCATGGCCGCAGGGCGCACGCTGGTCACCTGTGCGATCCGTAACGGACGGACGCTGGTGGCGGTGACGCTAAATGATAGCGATGACTGGGCCGATCATAAGGCTTTGTATGAATACGGATTTGGCAAAATCCGCGAAGAGGAGGGAGCTGCATGACGGAGCGTTTACAAAAGATCATAGCCCGTGCCGGTGTGTGCTCCCGTCGTGGGGCGGAAGACCTTCTGCGGCAAGGCCGCGTATGTGTCAACGGCAGCGTCGCTACGCTGGGCGAACAGGCAGATCCGCAGAAGGATGAGATCACGGTGGACGGCAAGCTGCTTCACGCAGCGCCGCAGGCGGTGTATCTGATGCTCCACAAGCCGCGAGGCTATGTGACCACGCTGAAAGATGAGTACGGTCGCCGGACGGCGGCAGAACTGGTGCAGGATTGCGGCGAACGTGTGTTTCCCGTGGGACGGCTGGATAAGGAGTCAGAAGGTTTGCTGCTTTTTACCAATGACGGCGAGCTGATGCAGCAGCTCATCCATCCCAGCGGTGAGGTGGACAAGACATACCGTGTGACAGTGCGCGGTGAGCTGGAAAATGCCGTGCAGCGCCTTGGCGCTTTGCGCGACGTGGAGGGAGAACCTATCCGCCCGGCGCAGGTGCGGCTGCTGGAGCGGCGTGCCGGAGAACTGGTGCTGGAGATCGTGATTCACGAGGGTAAGAACCGGCAGATCCGCCGTATGTGCCGCCAGTGCGGTATGGAAGTGGCACGGCTGCAGCGGATAGCGGAGCACACGCTGGTGCTGGGTGATCTGGCACCGGGCCGGTGGCGTTATTTGACAGATAAAGAAGTGACAGAATTGAAGGGAAGCGAGAAGGCATGAAAGATAATGTACTGCAGATGATCCAGTCTGACTACGCATCTTTTTCCAAGGGTCAGCGCCGTATTGCACAGTATATTCTGGAAAATTATGATAAAGCGGCATTTATGACGGCGGCAAAACTGGGCAAGGCTACCCAGGTCAGTGAGTCTACCGTGGTGCGCTTTGCCGCGCAGTTGGGGTATGACGGATATCCGGAGATGCAAAAAGCGCTGCATGAATTGATCCGTGGCCGCTTGACCTCCATCCAGCGTATTCAGGCTTCGCAGGAGCAGATGACCAGTCAGGATGTTCTCGGCAGCGTGATGCAGAGGGATATGGAGAGTATTCACAGCGCCATTGACCAGTTGGACCGCGGCGCCTTTCACGATGCGGTGGACAAGCTGATGAAGGCCAAGCATATTTACATACTGGGCGTTCGCTCCTCGTCCTATCTGGCAGGCTATCTCCATTTCTATTTCCATCTGATTTTCCCCAATGTGACGCTGGTGCAGAATATGGCCGGCGGCGAGGTGTTTGAGCAGATGGTGCGCATCGGCCCCGGCGATGTGATCGTGGGCATCAGTTTTCCGCGTTATTCCAAGCTGGCGGTCAGCGCTGTGGAGTTTGCCCGCAGCCGCGGTGCAGAAGTGGTTGCCATTACGGATAGTAAGATGTCGCCGCTTTATAAGGCAGCCGGGACGTCTCTTCTGGTGCGCAGCGATATGATTTCTTTCGTGGACTCCATGGCAGCGCCGCTGAGCCTGCTCAATGCGCTGATTGTGGCGGTGGGTCAGCAGAAGAATGAAGAAGTGTCCAGCACCTTCGCCGAGATGGAGAGGGTCTGGTCTACCTACAGTGTGTTCGGTAAGACGGAAGATGAATAAGAAAGTTGTAGTGATCGGCGGCGGTGCTGCCGGTATGATGGCGGCTATTTCTGCGGCCGAGCGCGGTGCGCAGGTGACGCTGCTGGAACCCAATGAGCGTTTGGGTAAAAAACTGAATATCACCGGCAAGGGTCGGTGTAATGTGACAAACAACTGCTCCATGGAAGAACTGATGAATAACATTCCGTGTAATGGAAAGTTCCTTTACAGCGCCTTTTCTCGCTTCAGCAGTCAGGATGCGATGTCTTTTTTTGAGGCGCTGGGCGTTCCATTGAAGACGGAGCGCGGCAACCGCGTATTCCCTCAGTCGGACTGCTCGTTTGATATTTCTGATGCGCTGCGCCGCAGAATGAAGCAGCTGCATGTAACGTGGGAACGCGACCGCGCCGTGTCTGTGGATACGGTGGAGGGGGCAGTCTGTGCCGTAACAGGCGAGAAGGAACGCTACGAGGCTCAGGCGGTCATCGTCGCCACCGGCGGCGTCTCCTATCCCGGCACCGGCAGCACCGGTGACGGTTACCGCATGGCGGAGGAACTGGGTCATACGATTGTTACGCCCCGAGGATCGCTGGTGCCCTTGGAGAGCGATGATGTCTCCTGCGGTAAGATGCAGGGCCTGGCTTTGAAAAATGTAGAGCTGACGGCCTATAACAAGAAGAATAAGGTCGTGTTCCGCGAGTTCGGCGAGATGCTCTTTACCCATTTTGGCGTCTCCGGTCCGTTGATTCTGTCGGCCAGCGCCCACTTGCGCCACTGGGAGCGTGAGCAGTATCGTCTGGTCATTGATCTCAAGCCGGCGCTGGATGAGCAGAAGCTGGATGCCCGTATCCTGCGCGACTTGACCGAGCAGAGCAATCGCGACTTTGAAAAGATCGTGGGCGGCCTTGTGCCCCACAGTATGGTGGAAGTGGTGTTGGACAAACTGGCCATTTCCGGTGAGACGAAATCCCATTCCGTCACCCGTGAGCAGCGCCGCGCATTGGTGGAGCTTTTGAAGAAGTTTCCCGTTTCTGTTACCGGCCCTCGCCCTGTCAGAGAGGCCATCGTGACCTCCGGCGGCATTAAGGTGAGCGAAGTGCAGCCCTCTACGATGGAATCGAAGAAGATTGCCGGCCTTTATTTTGCCGGTGAGGTGTTGGATGTGGATGCATATACCGGCGGATTCAATCTGCAGATCGCTTGGGCGACCGGGCGGCAGGCAGGTATTTCTGCTGCGGAGAATTGAGGTAAGAAGTATGGAAAAGAAAATTTATTCCGTAGCAGTGGATGGCCCTTCCGGTGCCGGCAAGAGCACGCTGGCCAAGGCAATCGCTGCAAAACTGGGAATTGTATATGTCGATACCGGTGCGATCTATCGTTCGATCGGCTACTATGTCTATTGCAAGAAGATCGACCCGAAAGATGCCGCTGCCGTCATTGCCATCCTGCCGGAACTGGATATCCGGATGTGCTACGGCGAAGACGGTGTGCAGCGCATGATCCTCAATGGGGAGGACGTGTCCCAGCAGATTCGCCTGCCGGAGATGAGTATGTACGCTTCCGCCGTGTCGGCCATTCCCGAAGTGCGCACCTATTTGCTGGAGATGCAGCGCCAGATGGCACGCCGTACCAGCGTGATCATGGACGGCCGCGATATCGGTACGGTGGTGCTGCCGGATGCGCAGGTGAAGATTTTCCTCACCGCCGCCGCCGAAGTGCGCGCCCAGCGCCGTATGAAGGAACTGGAGCAGCGCGGAACGCCCCAGCCGTTTGAGGAGGTTCTCCAACAGATTCAGGAGCGCGACTGGGCTGACAGTCACCGCGCCGCTGCGCCGCTGCGTCAAGCTGACGATGCGGTTCTGGTGGACACCAGCAACCTGAATTTTGAGGAGAGCATGGATGCATTGCTGGCAATCATTTGTGGGAGGGCCGGCCTGTGAGCGAAGGGAAAAATGTGTTTTACCGCCGCTTTCACTGGCTTGTTGCCCCTTTGGTACGGCTGTTTTTCCCGTTGGATGTGCAGGGAAGAGAGCATGTGAGCGCAGAAGCTCTGGTGCTCTGTCCCAATCATAGCAGTGCGCTAGACCCGATTTTGCTGGTGTGTGCCCTGCGCTATGATATGCCTGTGTGCGTGATGGCCAAGAAGCAGCTGATGGAAACTCCGGTTGTGGGCTGGTTTCTGCGTAAAATGGGGGTTTTTGGTGTGGACCGCGGCAATGCCGATATCGGTGCCATTAAGACCGCCATCCGGTGTTTGCGCGGTGGCAGTAAGCTGATGATTTTCCCCGAAGGCACACGTGTAAAAGAGGGCGAGGAAGTGGATGCCAAGGGCGGCGCTGCGATGATCGCCATCCGCGCCGGTGTCAGAATGCAGCCGGTGTATATTGCCACAAAGAAGCGGCTGTTCCGCAAGACGAAAATCGTGTTCGGCCCTGCCTATGCGCCCATTTATAGTGGCAGAAAGGGTACGGCGGAAGAGTATCAGACCAACGTGGAAGAAATCATGCGTCAGGTAAAGGAACTGGGTGAATCGTGATGGAAGTCATTCTGGCGAAGAGTGCCGGTTTTTGTTATGGGGTAGAGCGCGCAGTGAAACTGGCCAAGCAGACGGCGGCTCAGCAGGGCGGCTGTGTGATGCTGGGCAGCATTATCCATAATGCTAATGTGGTGGCTGAGCTGGAGCAGCTGGGTGCACGCACGGTGGGAGATGTTGCCGATATCCAGCCCGGTGAGACGGTGCTGATCCGCTCCCACGGCGAAAAAAAGCAGGTTCTGGATTATCTGGAGACTGCCGGTATCACCTGTGTCAACGCAACGTGCCCCAACGTGCTGCGTATTCAGCAACTGGTGGCAAATGCCGAGAAAGAAGGCAGGGTTCCCATCATTATCGGCGAGCCGCACCATCCGGAAGTGATGGGCGTGGCCAGCTGGTCGGAGCGGTCTTTGGTCTTTTCCGGACCGGAAGAATTGAGCCGCTGGTTTGCCGAAGACCCTCAGCGTCGCGAATTGCCTATGATTGCAGTGGCTCAGACCACGTGCATTCGCGCTATTTGGGAAAGTTCTGAAAAAATCTTAAAAAAAGAGTGTACAAACGCGAAAATATTTGATACAATATGTAATGCTACGCATAGACGCCAGTCGGAAGCGGCAGAACTGTCTGCAAAGGTTGACGTCATGGTCGTGGTCGGAGATCGGAAGAGTGCCAACACCAAACATTTGACGGAAATTTGCAGCGAAAGATGCGCCCGTGTCGTTCAGATCGAGCGGGCAGAACAGCTTTCATCGGACTTTCTTAATGGATGTTCTGTGGCGGGGCTTACAGCCGGCGCGTCCACCCCGGCGGGCATCATTAAGGAGGTATATACAACGATGAGCGAAGAAATCAAGACCCTGGAAGCTATGGAAGAGAGCTTCGAAGAACTGCTGGAAAAATCTTTTAAGACTTTAAATACAGGAGAGAAGGTAACCGGTATCGTTACGGCCATTGGTCCTACCGAGGTTCAGGTTGATCTGGGCTGCAAGCAGGCTGGCTACATTTCCGTCGACGAGCTGACCGCCGAGCCCGGCGTGAAGCCCGAGGATGTGGTCAAGGTCGGCGATGAGATCGAGACTTACATCATCCGCGTCAACGACGTGGAAGGTTATGCTATGCTGTCCAAGAAGCGTCTGGATGCCGTCAAGGTTTGGGAAGACATCGAGAACGCCAAGGAAGAGAAG
>JAZKYM010000004.1:0-10637 GCA_045612165.1 Vescimonas sp. | reverse complement strand
GATTTGAAGGGAGCTGTCCTTAGTACGAGAGGACCGGGATGGACGTACCTCTGGTGTACCAGTTGTTCTGCCAAGGGCATAGCTGGGTAGCTATGTACGGACGAGATAAACGCTGAAAGCATCTAAGCGTGAAACTCTCCCTAAGATTAGATCTCTCATCCTTTATGGAGTAAGGACCCAGAAAGACGATCTGGTTGATAGGCCGGAGGTGGAAGCACAGTAATGTGTGTAGCTGACCTGTACTAATAGTCCGAGGGCTTGACCTACAATTTATGCAGGCAATGAGCCTTACTTAGATCCATACGATACATTGTTCGGTTTTGAAGGTGCAATGAGCACTTTCTAAAGTGACATGCACCCTTAGCTCAGTTGGTAGAGCACCTGACTCTTAATCAGGGTGTCCAGGGTTCGAGTCCCTGAGGGTGTACCAAATGGCCCATTGGTCAAGTGGTTAAGACAGCGGCCTCTCACGCCGTTAACATCGGTTCGAATCCGGTATGGGTCACCACTTTTCTCTTGACAGAGAAAGAAAAAACGAATATGATATTGTTTGTGATTGCGTTAGCAACGCGCAAACGACAGTTGGTGTTGATTAGGGCGAGGGTCCACCCGTTCCCATCCCGAACACGGAAGTTAAGCTCGCTTCTGCCCACGATACTTGGCTGGAGACGGCCCGGGAAAATAGGTAACGCCAACACGAAGAGGACGTTCGAAAGAACGTCCTCTTTCTTTGTTTTGAAGGTTCGGGATGGAATCCCATCGCCGAGACAGGTCAGTTAAGTCCGCGTCTGCCCACGATACTTGGCAGGCCGACGGGCCCGGGAAAATAGGTAACGCCAACACGAAGAGGACGTTCGAAAGAATGTCCTCTTTCTTTGTTTTGAAGGTTCGGGATGGATCCCCATCCCGTGACAGGTCAGTTAAGCTCGTGTCTGGCCACACGATACTTGACGGGCCGACACGACCGGGAAAATAGGTAACGCCAACACGAAGAGGACGTTCGAAAGAACGTCCTCTTTCTTATTTTTTATCCAGCTCCGTCGCTGCCCGCCAACTGTCAGGGTAATGTGTTCGATAGTAGTCGGCCTTGGGACCAGGGGTGTGCAGAAGATTGTCTTGCAGGATCTCGTCCGTCTCTACTTTCTTGATCCAGTCCAGCATAGCAGGGGAGAGATCCTCAAAGCGGTGGATCAGCAAGGCTCCGGTTCGCTCCTGCTCCAGCAAGGCTTCATAAATATCGGGAATAGGAATCTCTTCAAGTACCGGCACGCTGTCAGCGCATACTGCCTCATGGGGAATCTCTGTAGATTCAACAAAGGAAGGAGCACAGAGGTAAAGACTTGCCTGACGACCTCGGTACAAGGTCTCCAACGCACTGGGAAAATATTCCTCAAAGCAGATTTGTCCGTCCTTATCGTAACCGTAAGTATATTCATAGTTGCGTACGCCGTACATCAGCGCCATGGGCAGCAGTGTACTGAGATAGACTTTGGCAGTTTTATCAAAGAATTCCGGCTTCTGAGGATGCAGCAGCGTTAAACCTGTTGTAGGCGAGCAGTGGTAATAGTACATCTCTCCTCACTCCTTTTCTCTATATTTTACCGAAAATGGCGGTAATGACAAGCCTTGAAAAGTTGCTTCGAATATGCTATACTATATTTACAAAAAGAGGATGTTCTTTTGAACATCCTCTTTTCTATTCCGTAATCATCGCGATACCACGCTGCAGTGCGTCTTCATCAATGGCGCCGATCGCATAAGCCACGCCGTAGCCCTCGGCATCGAAGAAATAGGTGGTGGGCAGAGAAGAGACACCGTAAGCGATAGCGGCGCTGGACTGCGTATCATAATAGACGGGGAAGCTATAGCCGGAGTTGGTAATAAAATTTTGCGCGCTTGCCAGAGTTTCCTGTCCGCCGTCAGTCATGTTGACCATCAGAAAATGGATCTCATCGCCCATCTCCTGATAGATAGCATCGAAAGCCGGCATCTCGCTCTTGCATGGGCCGCACCAGCTGGCCCAAAAGTTAACTACCACCGGCTTGCCGCGGAAATCAGAGAGTTTTACGGTGTTGCCGGAGGCGTCCAGCACGGTAAAATCGGGAGGAAACTTCTTTTCCTCCGTTTCTTCCTCTTGAGAGGATTCGCCAATGAGATGGTCGGAGGTTATCTTATCGCCAAAGTGATTGTAAAGTACCGATGCGAGAACGAGAACAACGACAAGTATACTTACACTAAATATTAGCTTCTTTTTTTGTTCCATGAACGCTCCTCCTTTAGCTCAATATGGCGAGAACACGCCCTATAAGCCCGGTGGTCATCAGAATACCGATGACAATCAACAGGCAGCCGCATACTGTATTGATCACACGGTAGTGCCCTTTGATCCAGTTAAAGGCGGACTTCAGCTGATCTATCAGTATAGCGCTGACTAGAAATGGGATTCCCAAACCCAGTGAATAGACCAGAAGCATCAATGTGCCTTCCAGTACATGTCCTTGCTGGGAAGCAAGCATCAGCGCGGAACCCAGGAAGGCACCTACGCAGGGCGTCCAGCCGAGAGAAAAAACAATGCCGAAGAGCAGCGCGGAAAGGAAACCCAGATCGCCTGCCATACTGCGACCGCTGCCGCGAAACAGAGTGATCTTTACGATGCCTAAGAAGTTTAAACCAAAGAAAATAACGATCAGTCCGCTGGCCACATTCAAGGCCGTTTGATGTGTGTTGAGAAAACTGCCCAGCGTTCCGGCCAGCGCGCCCATGGCGGTAAAGACAAGCGTGAAGCCCAGCACAAAGCCTGCGGCATTCGTTAACGTTTTTTTCGTGCTGCGCTCACCACCGCCTGCAAAATAGGTGACATAGATGGGCAGCATGGGTAAAAGACAGGGAGAGATGAAGGTAATAATTCCCTCTAAGAAAGAAATAGCATACTGCATAAAGCAATTTTCCTTTACATGGTTTCTTCGATAAATTGGACGATAGCCTCCCGGGAATCGGGGGAGATCACGAAGTCAATTAGGTCGCCTTCAGAAAAAATCGCCAGTGTTGGGACGTATTCGATAAAATATTTCTCTGCCAGCGCTGGGTGGTCGTCGATATTGATTTTACCGATGGCTAACTGCTCGCCATAGGCAGCGGCAATCTCTTCAAATGTGCTTTCCAGCTCCACACAGTATTTGCACCACGGCGCCCAGAATTCCACCAGAGCGGGCTTTTCGTCTTGAAGAAGGTGGTGGAAGATCTCTGCATTCAAGTGTATAGCGGCCATTGTATACGCCTCCATATGTCATTGGTAATTCTATTATACCACAGGCAGGCAAGTATTGATGTGATATTTGCATCAAAAAAGACGGTTCAAAAGAACCGTCTTTTTTATATGAATCAGAGATTGCCCAGCACGTCGGCGCCAACTTGAACCGTCAGCTCATGGACGGCGTTGGGATCGGCGGTCTTGGCAGGAGCGGTGGGAGCTGCGGCAGGTGCAGCGACTTCCTTCTTGGGATTGTCGCGGTAGGCCAGGAACTTGGGTGCCACCTGAGGGAAGAGGGCCAGGCTCAGCACGTCTTCGTCGCTCTTGGCGATGTCGGCGAACTCGGCGCGGTACTTGTCCAGCTCCGGCTCCAGCAGGTCTGCAGGGCGGCAAGTGATCACGTCCTCGGGAGCAATACCGGCCTTGGCACGGACATCGGGATTGACATCACCGGGCAGGGAGCCGTATTCGCCCTTCAGCATAGCCTTGGACTCTTTGGGGAAGACCTTGTAGCGCTCACCCATGATGATGTTCATCACGGCCTGCGTGCCCACGATCTGGCTGGAGGGAGTGACCAGAGGAGGATAGCCGAAGTCCTGACGGACACGGGGAATCTCAGCCAGCACGTCGTAGTACTTGTCTTCCTTACCGGCCTGCTTGAGCTGGGAGATCAGGTTGGACAGCATGCCGCCGGGCACCTGATACAGAAGCGTGTTGGTATCCACGTTCAGCACCTTGGGATCGAGAGAACCGGCTTCCTTCAGACGCTGGGCGATCTTGCGGAAGTGAACGGCAGCCTCGGACATCTTCGTCAGATCCAGACCGGTGTCGCGCACCGTGCCGGCCAGTGTGGCCACCAGAGACTCGGTAGCAGGCTGTGCCGTACCGTTGGCGAGGGGGGACAGGGCAGTGTCCACGATATCCACGCCGGCATAGGCGGCCATCAGATAGGTCATATCGCCGGTGCCGGAGGTGTTGTGGGTGTGCAGATGGATGGGCACGGAGACGGACTCTTTCAGTGCCTTGATGAGGGAATAGGCGTCCATGGGCAGCAGCAGGTTGGCCATGTCCTTGACGCAAATGGTGTCGGCGCCCATCTGCTCCAGCTCGCGGGCCAGCTTGACGAAGTAGGCCTCGTTGTGGATGGGGGAGATGGTGTAGCTGAGGGTGGCCTCCACCTGTCCGCCGTACTTCTTGGTGGACTTGATGGCCTGCTCCAGATTGCGCACGTCGTTGAGCGCATCGAAAATACGGATGATATCGATACCGTTTTCAATAGACTTGCGGCAGAAGGCATCCACCACGTCATCGGCGTAGTGCTTATAGCCCAGAATGTTCTGGCCGCGGAAGAGCATCTGCAGCTTGGTGTTGGGCAGACCAGCCTTCAGCTTGCGCAGACGCTCCCATGGATCTTCGTTGAGGAAGCGCATGCAGCTGTCGAAGGTGGCACCGCCCCAACACTCCAGAGAGTAGTAGCCGATGGAGTCCAATACTTCCAGCGCAGGCATCATGTCCTCGATGGTCATACGTGTGGCAGCCTGAGACTGGTGGGCGTCACGCAGGATGGTATCGGTGATCAGCAACGGTTTATTAGACAGAAATTCCATAATAATACCTCGCTTCCGTTAGCGGAACAGAGAAATCAGCACGCCGGCAGCAATAGCCGAACCGATCACGCCGGCCACGTTGGGACCCATGGCGTGCATCAGCAGGAAGTTGCTGGGGTTGGCCTTCTGGCCTTCCACCTGGCTGACACGGGCAGCCATGGGGACGGCAGATACGCCGGCAGAACCGATGAGGGGATTGATCTTTTCTTTCAGGAACAGGTTCATAAACTTGGCGAACAGCACGCCGCCGGCCGTACCAAAGCCGAAAGCAATGATGCCCATCAGCATGATGCCCAGCGTCTTCCATGCCAGGAAGGTGGTACCGGTGGCAGTGCAGCCAACGGAAATACCCAGAAATACGGTAACGATGTTCATCAGCTCGTTCTGAACGGCCTTGCTCAGACGCTCGGTGACGCCGCATTCCTTGAAGAGGTTACCCAGCATCAGACAGGCGATCAGAGGAGCAGCCGAGGGAACCAGACAAGCCACAAAGATGGTCACAACGATGGGGAAGACGATCTTCTCGGTCTTGGACACCTGACGCAGCGGCTTCATGACGATCTGACGCTCTTCCTTGGTGGTCAGCGCCTTCATAATAGGCGGCTGGATCACGGGAACCAGCGCCATATAGGAGTAAGCCGACACGGCGATGGGACCCAGCAGAGCGGGTGCCAGCATGGCGGTGACAAAGATGGCGGTGGGGCCGTCGGCGCCGCCGATGATGCCGATGGAGGCAGCTTCCAGCGGATTATAGCCCAGCCAACGAGCACCCAGGAAGGCGAGGAAAACGCCCAGCTGTGCGGCAGCGCCCAGCAGCAGGCTCTTGGGATTGGCGATCAGGGGGCCAAAATCGGTCATAGCGCCCACGCCCATGAAGATGAGGCAGGGATAGATGCCCAGCTTTACGCCCAGATAGAGGATGTCGACAAGACCGACAGAAATGCTCTGGCCCACAGCCACGCTGGCCAGTACGTCTTCGGCAACACCGGCTGCCGCCATTTCCGCCAGGAACTCAGCTGTGACGGGATTGCCGCCGAACAGGTCCCAGTGGATGTGACCGCCGGCAAACAGGATCTCATGGAACATGTTGGCGCCGGGCAGGTTGGTGATCAGCATACCGAAGGCAATGGGCACCAACAGCAGCGGCTCAAACTTTCTTACAATACCCAGAAAGAGCAGGAAGCATGCGATGGCGATCATGATCAGGCACTTCCAGTTTGCTCCCTCAAAGAACAGGGCAAAGCCTGTATCATTGATAAAATTCAGGATAGCTTGCATTTAACGTCCCTCCATTACTGGATGACGCACAGCAGAGCACCGGATTCCACAGTGCTGCCCTTGCTGGTGTTGACGGATGCGACCACGCCGTCGCAGGGAGCCATGATCTCGTTTTCCATCTTCATAGCCTCCAGAATCATCAGAACCTGACCACGCTTGACAGACTGACCGGCAGAGACGTTGACGGACAGGATATTGCCGGGCATGGGAGCGGTAATTTTTTCGCCGCCGGCAGGAGCGGCAGCCACAGGAGCGGCAGGTGCGGCAGCGGCAACAGGAGCAGCGGCAGCAGCGCCGGTGGTCTCTTCCAGCTCGACCTCGTAAACGGTGCCGTTAACGTTAACTCTGTACTTTTTCATGATGTTCATCCTCCTGTGATTACACTTTTTTAATAGAAACGATACGGACAGCAGAAATATCAGTGCCCATATCCTCGGCGATAGCGGCAGCGATAGCGGCCATCAGTTCGCCCTTTTTGGCGTTGTCCAGCTGGGGTTGAGCAGGGACGGGGGC
Organism: Vescimonas sp.; assembly: GCA_045612165.1. GTDB lineage: Bacteria > Bacillota > Clostridia > Oscillospirales > Oscillospiraceae > Vescimonas. The sequence goes on along the minus strand of JAZKYM010000004.1, from coordinate 3,989 downwards.
CGCAGGTGCGGTCTCAGACTTCTTGATCTTGCGCATAACAGCGCTCATAATCATGACCAAAAAGACCAGACAAGCCAGACCTACAAAAACAGTGCCCATGCCCATCAGGCAGACAAACAGGTTGGAATATTCCATAGGATCAAATCCCTCCCATTTTGATATGCTTATATTGTACCAAATATTTTCCCGGATTACAAATGAAATTTGCAGACTTTGTTAAAATTGTAACTTTTGCGCAATTCCAAAGACGGGACACGGCTCATTTTGCTGAACTGATCCAAAATGTTGTAAAACTTATTTCCGCAGAGTAAAAAGTGTGATAAAATACTCTCGAGGTGAGAATGATGCATTACGGCGAAGTGAAAAAAGCCATCTTTCTGGCGCGGCCAAACCGCTTTATTGCCCATGTGGAACTGGATGGCGAGCAGGTTGTCTGCCATGTAAAAAACACGGGGCGCTGCCGGGAATTGCTGATTCCCGGGGCGGAAGTATGGCTGGAAAAGGGGAGTAACCCCAACCGGAAGACGGCGTGGGATCTGATCGCCGTGCGTAAGGGTGAGCGGCTTGTCAACATGGATGCCCAAGCGCCCAACCGTGTTTTTGCCGAATGGGCCTGCCAATTTGAACCACAATTAATGGCGCTGCGCAGTGAGTACCGCTACGGTGAGTCGCGCTTGGACTTCTGCTTGGAAACGAACTCCGGTCTTCACCTGGTGGAGGTCAAGGGTGTTACATTGGAACAAGACGGACACACCCGTTTTCCCGATGCGCCTACCGAGCGTGGTATCAAGCATTTGCGTGAGCTGATGCGCGCTGTGGCGCAGGGTCACCGAGCCAGTGCCGTGTTCGTTATCCAGATGGAAGATGTGCTGGATTTTGCGCCAAACGATGCCACGCATCCTGCTTTTGGCGCGGCGCTCCGTCAGGCGGCGGAGGCAGGCGTGGAAGTGGTGGCTGTCAACTGCTGCGTGAGCGCAGACTCGTTGGAAATCTGCCGTCGTATTCCTGTTATATTATGACTTCGCATCAGTTTACCCTGTTCCATAAAAAAAGACACGACTCAGTCGTGTCTTTTTTTATGTAGTTTCTAAAGTGCGGATGAAATGTTCTGTGATACGGCCGGTCAAGCCCCAAAGAGGAAAGGGGAGCCCCTGATAAACAGGGACATCCATGCGACCGGCACTCCAGCGATAAGAAGCGGAGGCCTGAATCAAGCCGTAGGGGAACTCGTCACCCACTTGCGGCTTGAGTTCGTAGGTGTAGATCTGAGGCGGATTTGCCTTGAGCCAGGAGAGGGGAACAAGGAACGTCTCCTGCACTTCCTCGCGGTTATATCGCATTTCCTGCAAGGCGGATTTGTCCACATAAGCCAGCACCGGGCGCAGCAGACCGTCACTGCGCAGATAAAGGAAATCAAGCTGCCCGAGCACCTGAATCCAATCAGAGTGAATCCCCAGTTCTTCATAGGTCTCTCGCAGCGCGCACTGTACGGCGTCTTCGCCGCGCTCCATCTTTCCGCCGGGGAAACAGACCTCGGCAGCGTGCCGTCGCAGCTGAGATGAGCGTACTTCGTATAGAAGGCTCGGTCCCTCCGGACCGTCTACCAGCGGAACCAAAACAGCATATTCACCGCGGCAATCCTGCAGAGTAGGTGCGTAGCCGCTCCATCGATCGCGAATCTGGGAAATATCCATACGTGACACCTCACTTTCGTTTAGTATAACATGAAAACATTTGCTTGCATAGAAAAAAGTCCCCCGTCTTTCGACGGGGGACTGATTAAGTTTAGCAGCAGCCGCCACAACCGCCGCAACCGACGCTCTGTACGGAACCGCATCCGCAGCCATTGCCGCAGCCGTTACCGCAGAAAAGGAACAGGATGATGATAGCGATGATGATCCAGCAGCAATTGCCGCCGCCCCAGGAATTCTGATTACACATAGCGCAACCTCCTATGAAATCTGGAGCCTTGGGAGGCTCTCACTCCATGGTATGCGCCTGGTGCAAAAGGGTTCCTTACTTACGGGAAATACGATAGCTGAGCGTCAGCAGCGTGTCAACGAAATGGACGTTCTCGAAAAATACGCCGGGAACCTGCGTATTCAGTTCTACGTTAGTGAAGTTCCAGAAACCGCGGATACCCAGATCAATCAAACGGTCAGCCAGCGGCTGCGCCACATTCTGAGGCACCGTCAGAACGGCCACATCGGGGCGATACTGCTCCACGTAAGCATCCAACTCGTCCAGAGAACGGACAGTAACGCCGCGGATCGAGGTGCCGATCATATCGGCGGAAATATCAAAAGCAGAGTCGATCTGGAAACCGACCTTGGCAAAGTCAAAGTTCTGCAGCAGAGCATGACCCAAGTGGCCGGCGCCGATCACGATGATGCGGTGGCCATTGTCGATGCCCAGAATGTGACCGATCTCAGCGCGCAGCTCGGCAACGTTGTAGCCGTAACCCTGCTGGCCGAATTCACCAAAGCAGCTCAGATCCTGCCGGATCTGAGAAGCGGTGATATCCATACTGTTTCCCAGCGAATTGGAGGAAATACGGACAATACCTTTGTTGTGCAGATCGTCCAGATAACGATAATAACGAGGAAGGCGGTGAATTACCGCATCGGAAATTTTTTGCTTTTTCATCGGTTGATAGCCGTCCTTTACTAAGGCTGCGGAGAGTGCTGCGGAGCCGCTGAAAGGCAGTTCTTGAGAATATCTCCAGACATTATTATATATCACACCAGTAAACTTGTCAACTTTTTTAACAAACTTTTCTCCAAATTTCTGCTTTACTTTGTCCTGTCAAATTGGTATAATACCAAAGTATGTTGCCATTAAAAATCTGATATGCGCCCGTAGCTCAGTTGGATAGAGTGTCAGACTCCGACTCTGAAGGTCGCTGGTTCGAATCCAGTCGGGCGTACCAAAAAAGAAACCTCTTTTGTCTACCAAGATAAGAGAGGTTTTTTCGCTTTCTGTTGATATACATTACTATTTATGCTACAATCACATCAAAGGAAGGTGTCAACATGCATCACGATGATTGGATTGCTCCATTTTTAGCCATGGATTTGTGTGACGGAGCACTTGTGCCTATTGTTAATGATGATGAGGATATGCTTGAAATCAGATGGGATGACGGAATGTGGATTGATATTGGCTTCATAAAAGATGAAGAAACATATTACATCACTACAGTCGCTGATGACACTTTAGAGAGTTGGAACAATCCCTTATCTGTTTTAAAGACGCAAAATCGCACTGAGTTAATCGAGATTATCCAGCACGAAATCTTTCGTTGCAGATTATAGAATACTTTTGGTCGTTTTTACCCCTACTATACTACTTTTAGTCGCTCTTTCGCAAACAAAAAAGCCTAATTTGTATGCCAGACAAATTAGGCTTTTTTGAATGATGTTTGCCTTCGGCAAATGATGTTGGCTTTGCCAATGATGTTTCCTTCGGAAATGATGTCGCTTCGGTAATGTTTGGGGAGCAAACATCGCATCATTGCGAGTGAAACGAGCCACATCATTATGCGAAGCATAACATCATATCACCGAAGGTGATGCATCATTGAAAATGATGCGTTTTATGATATATAAAAAGGAGGCGATTATGTGAAAGAAAACAAGCTTGTAGAACTGTCAATGGAATTCTCTGTGGATATTATAAATCTTGTTAAGCATTTGAAATCTAACCATGAATCTATCATCTCCAACCAAATCGGCAGGAGCGGCACAAGTATCGGTGCCAATATTCACGAAGCACAGTACGCACAGGGCAAGAAAGATTTTATTTCCAAACTTGAAATTGCCTTGAAAGAAGCGAGTGAAACAGGCTATTGGCTTGAATTACTACGTAAGACCAACTACATTGATGAACAATCGTATAAAGCACTTTCTGCCAAATGCACATCCTTACGTGTAATGTTAATCGCATCTTGCAGAACCGCAAAGGAGAATGCGAAATGATTATACGCAAAT
>JAZKYM010000003.1:0-3921 GCA_045612165.1 Vescimonas sp. | reverse complement strand
ACCCTGGGCAGCATCGCCACCACCCAGACTCCCATGCTGGCGGTGGATATCGGCCTTGGGCAGCTGGCCATGCACTCGTGCTACGAGACTATGGGCAGCGCCGACTACGCCCAGCTGGTTCGCGCCATGACGGCGTTTTATGCCAAAGCGCTGTGCATCGCCGATGACGGCGCACTTTATTGGGCATAACAATCCACATCACACACAACGTGTGGTATGAATAAGCCTACAAGAATTTCATCCCCCGGCTTTGCTGGGGAATTGCCTCTAAAGAGCCAAAGCAAGGTGGCCAATGCAGGACAAATGCCTGCGTTGGCCACCTTTTGCTTTATCAATAAGTATATTTAGTCAGCGAACGCCTGGAAATCAAAGAGGGAGTACTTTAACAGATTCCCCAGAATAATGGAGAACTCATGTTCCGTCACCTCGGGCATATCAAACAGAAAATGGGTGTACAAGCCAATCAGCCCGGATGCAAACAATGTGCAGGCAATTCCTGTTCCCTTGGCATCACCCTTTTCCACCCAAAAGCGGCCCAAAAAGCTCCGCTCGATGTCCTTCTTCCATTTGTAAGCGAAACGGGGATCGCCGTATTTTCCCAGCAGGGCTCTGAAGTCGTCAGCATTCTCCTGTAGGAATCGGACGGTGTCATAGGCATTGGGCAGCGGCTTTCCGTTCTTGACCAACTCCATATCGCACTGATCCAGTTCCAGATTAATGTCCCACAGTCCTTTAAGCAGTTCATCCTCCACCGCCTCCAACACCTGATACTTATCCTCGAAATAGAGGTAAAAGGTGGATTTGGCAATGCCGCACTCCTTGCACAGGGAATTGACCGTAATGCTGTTGATTCCGCCCTGAGCATAGAGTTCCATGAATACCGTGCGGATGTGGCGCACAGTCTCCTGCTTGTTGAATTCACGCCTGTTGACCGTCATAGGAGCGCACTCCTTTCAATCCTTGATAGTCTTATTATACTACTACGTGTCCGTTTTTTACAAGGTGTCTTTGTAAAAGTCGAACTTTTTCGAAAGAAAAGTCCACCGAGAGTACTTTTCGTTTTGAAGCGTTCTTCACAGAAAGGGTCTGTCACGATACAGTGTCTTCAAAAAGTTTTGTAACATGCAACTAATTTTTATGAGGAGGATGTCAAATGAAAGTAATCAAAACAGATGTCGCTGTTATGGGCAGTGGTGTCGCCGGTATGGGCGCGGCCTATAAGCTGGCCAAAGCAGGCGTCAAAGTCCATGTGTTTGAGAAGTACCCCGCTCAGGGTGGCGCAGTTTCCAACTGCCCCATGTGCTTCTGCTCCACCCCCGACACCCCTGAGGCCCAGAAGGCTGCTTTTGAGGTTCTGGCCCGCTTCTCCAATTACACCGCCAACATGGGGCTGGTGAGCAAGGTGGTCAAGGCCTCTTCCGAGCTGCCCCGCATCGTTCTGGACGAGTGTAAGATCGAGACCATGGTCAAGGTGCCCCGTGACCCCGCCGATTACGGCAACCAGCGCGGCTACACCATGGGTCACGCCAACGGTCTGGATGTAGGCGACATCTACTTCCTCAAGGGCCGCGGCCAAGGCCACGCTTTCGCTCTTGTCAACCTGCGTCTTCGTCTCATGCTGGAGAAAATGGGTGTGGAATTCCACTTCTCCACTCCCATCAAGAAGATCGTCCGCGGCGAGGACGGTGTGGTCACCGGTGCTGTTGCCTATGAAAAGGACGGAACTGAGATCCAGATCCAGTGCAAGGCTCTGGTAGTAGCCTCCGGCGGTATCACTGGCAATATCCCCATGATGAAAGAACTGGGTGTCATTAAGGGCACCAAGTATGAAGAGTATTACAAGGACGGTTATCAGGTCAATATCACCTTCCCCGACAGCTGTCAGGACGGCGACGGCCAGAAGGCCATCTGGGAGATCGGCGGCAAGCAGGGCGGCATCGTCATCAGCGCCGATCCTCAGGTCCCCAATCCCGGCGTCCGTGTCGGCCCCAACACTCCCTGGCTGGCTGCCAACCAGACCAAGGTGGTTACCGATATGCCTTATCTGCGTGTCAACGAGTTGGGCAAGCGCTTCATCAACGAGGAAATGGCCAACAATCATACTGCCATGTCTTCCTCCGCCATGCGCAATAACCCCAACATGGCATGGTACCTGATTTTTGATGAAGATACCGCCAAGAAGATGGAAGTGTCTGTCGAGAACAACTATGTCTACTTTATCTTCCAGGGTGCTAAGGTGGAGCATCTCCGTGAGCAGATGGACGGCGCTATCGCCAAGGGCAACAAGCACATGTGCCACTTCGACACCATCCACGAAGTCTGCGAGTACATGGACATTGACGAGGCCGGCCTGCGCAAGACCATCGCTAAGTACAACCACGCCGCCGAGATCGGCTACGACGCAGACTTCCACACCGATCCCAAGTATATCCGTCCCGTCCGTGAGGAGAGCGGTCACATCTACTGCTACCGCATCCTGCCCGGCGGCTATGACACTCTGGGCGGTATTCTGGTTGACGAGAACGCCAATGTTCTGGATACCAACAATATGCCCATCGAAGGTCTGTACGCCGCCGGCGATATGACCGCCGGCTCCATCTACGGTGACGCCCCCGCCAATGCCGGCGGTACTGTGTACGGCTCCATGACCATCGGTTTGGTGGCTGGCGAAGCTGCTGCTGCTTATGTGAAAGGAGAAAACTAATCATGAAAATCGAACTGGCTGATTATTGTATTCGTTGCGGTCTGTGCGAAGACCTGTACCCCGATATCTTTAAGCGCAATTACGAGACCCACTCCATGGATGTCCTCATCGATGAGATTCCTGCCGAGTTAGAAGCTCGCGTGAAGCAAGCCGTGGCCGACTGCGCTGTGGCCGCCATCAAGATTGTCAAGTGATCCGAAAGGAGTAAAAAACTATGACAAAAGTACCTGTGGCTGCTGATGCCAAGAGCAAAAGCTACTATCATTTTTACGAGCGAGAGCTGGCTCCCGTTCCGAAAGAGAAACTGGACTTCCTCTCCAACCCTTGGCAGAACGATGGAAAGGGTCTGGAATACGAAGATCGAAACAAAATCTTTGAACCCGGCGATCTTCCCGGCGAAGTCGGCCTGTTCACTTTGAAAAAAGGCGGCTTCCAGGTGGCAAACAAGACGGAGTTCAAGAGATGCACCGGTGAAATGCTGCAGTGGTGGTTCGGCTGGCATGCAGTTGATCCCCTGCGCTACGCTATTTGGGATCCCTATGACCACTATGGTCTGGAGATTTCCGAGAAGGACAAGGCATATATCCTCGCCCCCAACACCTCCATCCCTGACAAGTGCCGCAATGTCACCCATACGGTGCTGGAGTCCCTGGCCGCCGGAGGAAAGCCGGAGAAGATCAGCATCCATTTTGATGATCCCGCTAATCTCGGCTTCGATAAGGAAAAGATCTTTACTGACAAGTGCTCCTTCTTCGTTTGCGCTCACGCCGAGCTGGGTCCCATGCGTGTTATCATGATGCACATGGGCCGCGACACGGAGACTGGTTGCGAATTGCGATCTCGCTTCTGGATGGGATATACCAAAGAGGGGAAGGTCAAGCTTCCCTTCTTCCTGAAGCCCATTGTAAAGAAGAAAATGGTGGCACTCCTGGGCCACAATTTCGCCGAGTATGCCAATCTGGCGGAAATCCTGCCAGAGGTTTACGCACAGGAAAAAGACAATTGGTAATTCTCTCCTCACTTCGGATAAAGCGCTGTGGAATTTATTCCACAGCGCTTTATCCGGTTCAGTGCACGCTGTGCCGCGATGCCGGTGTCAGCGTGCAGCGCTATGCCAACCGCTCCGACCTGCCCGGCGGCTCTACCCTGGGCAGCATCGCCACCACCCAGACTCCCATGCTGGCGGTGGATATCGGCCTTGGGCAGCTGGCCATGCA
>JAZKYM010000002.1:0-6200 GCA_045612165.1 Vescimonas sp. | reverse complement strand
CCTTGCCCTCGTGGATGGGCTGACCGCCGCCGCCGGCGCAGCCGCCGGGACAGGCCATCACTTCCACAAAGTCGTAGCTGACGCGGCCTTCCTCCAGCGCGCGCATGAGGCGACGGGCGTTGCCCAGACCGCTGACCACTGCCACGCGCACGTTGCCGGCGCCGGGGATGGCGAAGGTGGCCTCTTTCCAGCCGTCCATACCGCGCACGGCGGTGAAGCTGTCGGCATCGGGATTGGAGCCGGTGACCAGATAGTAGGCGCTGCGCAGCGCTGCGTCCATCACGCCGCCGGTGGCGCCGAAGATGACGGCGGCGCCGGTGCCGCTGCCCAGAGGACTGTCAAAGGGTGTCTCGTCCAGCAGCAGGGGATCCACCTGCTCGCCGCGGAACATACGCACCATCTCGCGGGTGGTCAGCACCACGTCCACATCCGGATCGCCGCAGGCGTCGCGCATGGTGGGCAGGGCGGCCTCCGCCTTCTTACTGGTACAGGGCATGATGGACACCACGAAGATGTCGTGGGGATCCACACCCAGCTTCTGGGCGAAGTAGCTCTTGGCCACGGCGCCGAACATCTGCTGAGGGCTCTTGGCGGTGGAGAGAGTGTTGGCATAGGCGGGGAACTGGCTCTTGAGGAACCGCACCCAACCGGGGCAGCAGGAGGTGAACATGGGCCAGGTGTAGCGGTCGCGATGGGTGAAGCGTTCCACAAACTCGCTGCCCTCTTCCATGATGGTCAGGTCCGCGGTGAAGTTGGTGTCGAACACGTAGTCAAAGCCCATGTGCTTCAGACCTGCCACCATGCGCTCTGCCGTGGCGAACTTGGGGTCCATGTGATAGTGCTCGGCCCACGCGGCACGGACGGCAGGCGCCACCTGCACCACGGTGATCTTCTTGGGATTGGCCAGCGCGTCAAAGACCTTGCCGGTGTCATCGTGCTCCTGCAGCGCACCCACGGGACAGTGGGTGATGCACTGACCGCAGAAGGTGCAGTCGGAGTCGGCCAGCGTGCGGTGACCTGCCACGCCCACGTTGGTGCGCGCACCGGTACCGATCAGATCCCAGATGTTCATGCCCTGGATCTTGTCACACACCTGAATGCAGCGCATGCACTTGACGCAGCGGTTCTCCAGACGGATCACAGGGGTGTTGAAATGCTCCGCCACAGGGCGCAGATCCTTGATGTAGTGGTCGCCCAGCAGGTTATAGTCGTTGCACAGATCCTGCAGCTTGCAGTTGCCGCTGCGGGTGCACTGGGTGCACTTGGTGTCGTGCTGGCTCAGCAGCAGGCGCAGATTCACGCGCCGTGCTTCACGAACACGGGGGGAATTGGTGTAGACCACCATGCCCTCGGACACCACGTTGTTGCACGAGGGTACCAGACGCTCGTGACCCTCCACCTCCACGATGCAGATGCGGCATGCGCCGATCTCGTTGAGGTCCTTGAGGTAGCACAGGGTGGGGATGTCCAGACGGACGGAACGGGCGGCCTCCAGAATGGTGGTGCCTTCCGGCACGGTGACCGTCTTGCGGTCGATCGTCAGCGTTACCATTTGTCGATTCTACCTCCCTTGAAGTTTCCGTAACCGAAGTGGTCGCAGCGCAGGCAGCGGGAAGCTTCGGTGCAGGCACCCTCCTGCGTCAGGCCGATCTCGATGTCCTCGAAATCGCACTTGCGCTCGCAGGCAGGGCGCTCGGTGGTGTTGATGCGTCCGTGAGGAGGACGGTTGTTCAGCTTGGGGGTGGGCACGTCCACATCCACGCGGATCTCGTGGTGGAAGCCCAGATGCTCGTCGATGTTGGCCGCAGCCACCTTACCGGCGGCAATGGCACGGATGGCGCTGGCAGGACCGGTGACGCAGTCGCCGCCGGCAAAGACGCTGTCCATATCGCCCACGGATGCGGCGCTGTCGGCCACGAAGGTACCGCGCTTGATGGGTACGCCGGCCTGGGTGAAGCCCTGAATTTCGATGCCCTGACCGATGGCCACCACCACGATGTCGGCCTCCAGCCGTACCTCGTCCAGAGAAGCCTTGTTGGGACGGGGGCGACCGGCCTTGTCCACCTCACCGATGATCTGGGGCTGGACCCACAGTGCACGGGTCACGCCGTCCTCGTCGGCCTCGATGCGCACGGGAGCGGCCAGATCCATGATCTCGGCACCCTCGGCCAGTGCGCCGGAAATCTCGTCGGGCAGTGCCGTCATGTCGGCGATGCGGCGGCGATAGACGCAGGTGACCTTGTCGGCGCCCAGTCGGATGGCGCTGCGTGTCACGTCCATAGCCACGTTGCCGCCGCCGATGACCACCACCTGCTTGCCGGTGAAGTCGGGCATCTGCTCGTCGCCGATGGCGCGCAGCATTTCCACGGCGGACATGACATTGCGGCTGTCCTCGCCGGGAATGCCGGTCTTCTTGTCCTGATGGGCACCGATGGCGATATACAGGCAGTCGTAGTCGCGCTGCAGCTGCTCAAAGGTGATGTCGCGGCCCACGCACACGTTGGTGTGGGCCTCAATGCCGGTGGAGAGGATGGACTCGATCTCCGCATCCAGCATGTGACGGGGGAAGCGGTAGGCAGGGATGCCGTAGCGCAGCATACCGCCCAGCTTGGCCCGCTCTTCATAGATGGTGACGCTGTGACCCATCAGCGACAGGTAGTATGCACAGCTCAAGCCGCTGGGACCGCCGCCGATGATGGCCACCTTCTTGCCGGTGGCAGGGGCGCGCTCAGGATTGGGCACCACGCCGGCGTGATCCACGGCGTAGCGCTTGAGGCCGCGCATGTTGATGGGATCGTCGATCATGCTGCGGCGGCAGCGCGCCTCACAGGGATGTTCACAGATGTAGGCGCAGGCCACCGGCATGGGGTTGTCCTTGCGGATCAGCCGCACCGCGTCGGCCAGACGGCCTTCGCCCACCAGTGCCATGTAACCGGGCACGTCCACACCGGCAGGACACAGCGCCACGCACGGCACCGGCATTTCCAGACCGGCAAGACACCGGTGGTGGAGAATGTGCTCTTCATAGTCATCCCGGAAACCGGCCAGACCGTCCACCACCAGACGGGCCGCGTCGCGGCCGATGGCGCAGTCGGCGGTGTTGACGATGGTACGGGCTGTCTTTTCGATGATATCCAGTGTGGCCATGGTGGCCTTGCCGTCCAGCACCTGCTCAATGAGCTTGCTCAGCTGTCCGAGGCCCACGCGGCAGGGCACGCACTTGCCGCAGCTCTGGGCGTGGCACATCTGCAAAAAGGCGTGGGACATGTCCACCGGGCACAGGCCGGGAGGGCTGGCCTCAATGTGGCGCTCCACGTCGCGGTACAGGTTTTCCAGCACCGTCTGGGATCTGCTGGGGTTTTTGATGTCAAGTCTGCTCAACTCATCTCGCTCCTTCCCACCCGTGCCATAAGCCGTGCCTATGGCAACGGAGAAATTGATTAGCCCTAGAATGCCACAAAGCGGCGTCAATGTCAAGAATTTGCCAAAAAGTTGTTTTTGTGAGGAAAAATTATCAAAATAATCCAAAACATTGTTAAAATAATTGCAAGAACATTTTTGCCCCTTTTGCAGCGGAAAACGAAAAGATTGGGGGAAATACGAAATGGCACGGGATACATTGCCAATTTCCAGACAATTATGGCGAAAATTTGTTTCGTTAAAATATTGCCTGTTGCACTGGGGAAGTCGTTTGTTTTTCTGCTGCGGACGAATGGGGAGAAGAAAAAGTCCCACTCTCCAAAGAGTGGGACTTGAAAAAATGCGGTTATTCAGCTTTGGACAGCTCCACCTGCATGTCCTTGTGGCGGATGAGGAAGCGGCGCACGGCGAAGATACCGGCGATGCACACCACGCCTACCAGCAGACCCAGAGGATCGCCGTGGCTGATGATGATCTGACGGGCGATGGCCACCGTCAGCACTTCCAGAATGTTGGCCGGTGTCATGTCCACCAGCATGCGCACGAACTCCAGACCCACGGCCAGAGCCAGAATGTTGTGCAGGAATGTCTCACTGTCGGGGAAATAGGTGGGATCGACGATGACGCGGTAGGCCTCGATGCCCAGATTGCCCACCAGCACCACCAGTGTCAGCACGGCCAGCAGGACCTCCACCACGGTCAAAACTTTGCGAATGATACGTTCCACTTTCTGATGCATAGATCTTACTCCTTTGTCGGCAATTTTTCTTTCCGTTACCATGTTATCATGCCGACGGCAGACAAGTCAAGAATCAGATGCACAAGATCCAGATGAGCTTACTGACGATGTGGCAGCCGCCGTGGGCAATCATGGCGTAGCGCAGGCCGTACCTGCGGTACAGAGCGCCAAAGGCAAGGCCGAACACGCCGTTGAGCAGGAAGCAGCGGAAGACGATCAGGGGTGTCAGACCCATCATGACTGCCGTGGTGGGCAGGTGTCCTGCCGCAAAGAGCAGGGCGGCCATGATGTTGGCGGCCATGAGGATGCCGGTGGAGGGTGTTTCCTGCTTTCGGGCAAAGAGCTTCCACAGGAGGAAGGCAAGGAGGGACATGAAGAAAAGGCGCATCATGATCTCTTCTATGACCGCGCCGTAAGTGACGGTGGCCACCAGATAGGGTACGGTGGGCTTGGCGGTGTAGCTTTCGGCGATGGTGGGAATGTGCTTACCGAAGAAGAAAATGTCGGGCAGAATCAGCGCCATACCGCCGATGACGGAAATCACGATGGATGTCATCAGCGGCTGACGGGTGATGGTGCGCTCGTCGCGCCAAAGGCCGGTTTTCTTGCCCAGCCAGATGCCGATACCGCCCAACACCGCGCCGTAGGCGGCAGACTGCACCGCCGTCACCAGTGCCAGCAGAACCGGGGTCATCCCCTGTGCCAGCAGCTCCTGCACCATGTCCTCGGGGTAGCTGTCCAGCAGGTAAAAGCCCACGCCGAAGCCGCCAACGAGACCGATGACGGCGAAGAAAACCAGTGTTTTCCAGCAGGACTTGATGAACTGGTTCATTCCTTCTCGCCCTCGCCGTGCTTTTTGTAGTAGAGATAGGAAGCCACGGTGGGCACGATGGCCGCCAGCAGCAGCGCCGGAGCCGCCGCCCAGACGATGCCGAAGATGCCGCCCATCAGCGTGATGAGACCTGCCGCCATGAAGCTGAAGCCGCCGATGCGGTGGGTGTAGCGCCAGTTATCGTCGCTGTGCAGCGTCCAGGGCAGCTTGATGCCCACGGTGTAGCTGGGCAGGCACTTGGGCAGGAAGTTGCCGATGACCATAAAGAGGATACCGAGACAGACACTGACGATGGAGGTGATGTTGCGCACAGCCTCCAGCGCATAGCCGATGGTCATGGATATGCCCAGCCACGAGATGAAGGGGCAGACCCACAGCATCAGCGCCTTGGATGCGCCGCTGATGTTCTGGCGCTTGGGGTCTTTGTCGGTGAAGAACAGGAGGAAGAGGTGCAGCACCGCAAGAACGGCCGGCAGACCCAGCACCGCCGCGGCTTTGGAAGCCCAGTTATCCGGCTCACCGGCGGCGTTGAAGTGGATAGCCACCTGCTCGGGCAGCCGATCCCAGAAGATGAGGCCTGCCACGATGGGCAGCAGTGTCACAATGGTGGTGAAGATGATGATCTTTTTCTGATTTTTCCACATGGCTTATTCTCCCTTCAGTTCCGTCAGCCACAGCAGGATCTCCTCCAGCACCGAGGCGTTGAGTTCGTAGATGATGAATTTTCCTTCCCGTCGGTCGCGGATGAGATCCGCATCCTTCAGCACCGACAGATGGCGCGACACCGCCGCCGCCGTCATGTCAAAGTGCTCGCCGATCTCGCCGGCATTTTTCTCCCCGCTTTTCAGGAGATTGAGGATCTCCCGCCGCGTGGGGTCGGCCAGCGCCTTCATGGTGTTTTGAAACGACATACTGCCACCTCACTTAACATTTAACTTAATTGTTAAATGTATGATAACATGCAGAACGGAGTTTGTCAACAGGTGAGGGGGGAGGAAATTTTTGCCCCGCGCGAGATACAAAAAGGAGGCCCTCAGGCCTCCTGTGTGATCTCTTGTTTCGGCAGTGTGCCGGTTTGCTCATACGTCTCCAGCGCGCTTTGCATCCACGCCTTCAGCTGCTCCACGCCCTCATCGTTCCACGGGAAGCTGCGCTCCACCACATCGGTGGCCACTTCGTAGCAAAAACGGGTATAGACGGCGGTGTGGA
>JAZKYM010000001.1:0-6473 GCA_045612165.1 Vescimonas sp. | reverse complement strand
GGAAACGCTCTTCTTCGTCGATCTCGGCAGCCAGGGGCTTTACTTCGTTCTCAGCGAACTCGCGATACATCTTGCGAACGAGCTGCTGCTCCTTAGTCAGATGGAAATCCATACTTTTTTCTCCTTTACCGAATTACTTTTTGTAGTTGAAGAAGCCCTCGCCGCTCTTAATACCGAGCTTGCCGGCGCGGACCATCTTGCGGATCAGCACGTTTGCACGATACTTGCTGTCGTGGGTCTCGTTATACAGAACGTCCATGATGCTCAGGATAACGTCCCAACCGATCAGGTCACCCAGATGCAGGGGGCCCATGGGATGGTTAGCACCCAGCTGCATAGCGATATCGATATCCTCTGCGGAGGCAACGCCTTCCTGCAGAACGCAAACGCCTTCGTTGCAATAGGGGATCAGGATCTTGTTGACCACGAAGCCGGGAGCCTCGTTGACGACAACGGGGGTCTTGCCGATCTCGATGGACAGATTCTTGATGTACTCAACCAGCTCAGCGGGGGTGTTAGCACCGGCGATAACCTCGACCAGCTTCATAGCGGGCACGGGGTTAAAGAAGTGCATACCGACCAGCTGATGGTTCAGACCGTTGGCCATCTCAGTGATGGACAGAGAAGAGGTGTTGGGAGCGAAGATGGCGCTCTCCTTGCAGATAGCGTCCAGACGACCCAGCAGCTCCTTCTTGACAGCCATGTTCTCAGCGACGCACTCGATGACCAGATCGGCATCAGCGGCGGCCTCAAACTCCTCGACCAGCACGCGGCTCATCAGATCATCAGCAGCTTCCTGAGCCATCTTGCCCTTGGCAACTCTCTTTGCCAGAGAAGCAGCCAGCTTGTCACGATGACGCTGAGCGCTGGCAACACTGGAAGCATACATCATAGCAGTGTGGCCCTTAGCAGCAAAAACCTGAGCAATGCCGCTGCCCATAGTACCGGCGCCAAAAATTGCGACTTTCATGTGTGGTTCCTCCTAATAAAATTAATCACTTACTTTTAATCATCAGACCGGAGGCCTGTTAATTAACTTACTTATTCTGGTAAGGCTCGTGCTTACGCTTTTCCAGGAAAGCACCCATACCTTCAGCCTGATCGCAAGTCTCGAAGCAGCTGCCGAACAGCTTCTCCTCGATGACCAGAGCCTGATCCATATCCACATCCAGACCTTCGTTGATGGCCTTCTTGCAGGCACGCACAGCGATGGGGGCGTTCTTGGCGATGGTGTCAGCCATCTTCTCGGCGGCAGCCATCAGCTCCTCAGCAGGATAGACAGCGTTGACCAGACCGATGCGCAGCGCCTCGTCAGCCTTGATGTTACGGGCAGTATAGATCAGCTGTTTGGCCATACCGGGGCTGACCAGACGGGCCAGACGCTGGGTACCGCCGAAACCGGGGGTAATACCCAAACCCACTTCGGGCTGGCCGAACACAGCGGTATCGGCGCAAATGCGGATATCGCAGCTCATGGACAACTCACAGCCGCCGCCCAGAGCAAAGCCGTTGATGGCAGCAATGGTGGGGACGGGCATAGTCTCCAGCTTGCGGAAAACGTCGTTGCCCTTTTTGCCGAAAGCCTCACCCTCGGCCTTGGTCAGAGTGCTCATCTCACCGATGTCGGCACCGGCCACGAAGGCCTTTTCACCGGCGCCGGTCAGCACCAGAGCGCGGATCTCCTCGTCGGCAGTAACCAGATCCACCAGTTCGTTCAGATCCTCCAGCACCTGAGAGTTCAGGGCATTGAGAGCCTTGGGACGGTTGATGGTGGCAACGGCATAGTAGCCTTTCTTTTCCAACAGAACATTCGTCACGGTTGGTTCCTCCTTATTTGTTTGCACTGCGCGCGCAGGAACCGCACCTGTGACGCGCCGATACGAAAGAGTCTTTCCCCCTTTGGGCAGACTCCTCCCCATACAGCTCTCATTATAGTACATCGTTTAAAATTTATCAAGTGTTTCCCTATATTATTTTTCCCTTTTTTCGCACCGCTCACCGGTTTCCGGGCAAATTTTTCTTTTTTTCGCCACGGGCTTTCCCCTCCTCCGGCACAAAACTTTTCGTTTACAGGCATGGTGGTTTTATGGTATAAAAAGAAAAAGAAATTCAGCGGCCTGCAGGCCGCTTTTCGGGAGGATATCACGCCATGCGTATGCGTAAAAAAAAGAATCTGCAGCCCCGGATGGAGGCCTGCCGTGTCAACTGGATTGAAGAGCCGCTGCGTCTGAAAGGCCACTGGCGCGACCTGTTTCCCCAGGCCAAAGAGCTGCGGGTGGAAGTAGGCTGCGGCAAGGGCCGGTTCACCATGGGCACCGCTCAGGCCGAGCCCGACGTGCTGCTGATCGCCGTGGAAAAAGTACCCGATGCCATGGTGGTCGCCATGGAGCGCTGCCGCGACGCAGGACTCACCAACGTCTTTTTTGTCGATGGCGATGCCGCTTCCCTGCCGGACATGTTCGAAGACGGTGAAGTGGACCGCGTCTACATCAACTTCTGCGATCCGTGGCCCCGGAGCAATCAGGCACGCCGCCGTCTGACCCACGGCAATTTCCTGCAGTTGTACCGCAAGGTACTGTGCGAGGGCGGCGCCATCCACTTCAAAACCGACAACGACAAGCTCTTCGCATGGTCCATCGAGGAGATCCCCCGGTATGGCTTCGCCCTCAGCGAAGTGACCACCGACCTCCACGCCGACGGCCCTGTGGGCGTGATGACCGACTACGAGGCCAAGTTCTACGGCGAGGGCAAGAACATCAACCGCTGCGTGGCCACCATGGAGCCGTGGGAGCCCACCTTCCCCGAAACGCTGCATCAGCTGAAGGTGCGCTGGGTGGACGCCTTCGCCATCGACGCCGACGATGCCGAGCTGGGCCGCCGTGTACTGGCGGAGAACAACTATCTGTGGCACCTGTTCTCCTGGGAGCTGCGGGACTGCAGCAAGGGTGCGGACGCCATCGCAGCCCTGCCCGAGGAGGACTGCTGGCTGTTCTACTGTGAGTATCCCCCCGAGGACGAGCCCATGGCCCGCCCCGTCACCGCCGCCGAGGCAAAAGCCATGGCGGAAAGTAAGGAGGGCGACTGGTATCTGGTGGACAAGCACTTCAGCTGGACCTTTGCCCACACCCACGAGGAACAGTGCGGCCCGTATTTCTGCCGCCGGTAATCCCCTTTTTCCGCCCACATGACAGGAGGTGCTTTGATGCGCAAGCGAATCACCGCATTTTTCGTAGGTCTCTTCTTCTGCCTGAGCCTTATTTCCGGCTGTGCAGATCAGGCCGAGGCTCCTGGCAGCGATGGCAGCCAGACAATCCCCTACACCGTCAAACTGGGCAGTTTGGTGCCAATCTTTGACGCCCCCACCTATGACGGCTGCTATGTGGACTGCGTAGGCCAAGACGGGGTCTACACCATCGTGGAAGAGCAGAGCGACTCCGAAGGTCATCGCTGGGGCAAGCTGAAATCCGGTGCCGGCTGGGTGGAACTGAGCGCTTTGGCGCAGGACGCGCCTGTTGGCGGCGGTCTGGCCAATGACGCTATTGTGCAAAGGGCGCAGCATGTCATTGTCATCGACAGCGCTCCCGAAAGTCAGTACATCGTCTTTCAGGCGGCGGAACTGCTGCGCGATGTGCGCCTGAGTACCTTTTCCTTAGGCGAAAACGGCCAGTTGACCCAAACTGTTCTGCACACCGTGGGACAATTGACTGCCGGGCAGCCGCTGGTGGCGCAGGTGGTATTTTACGGTGACTTCACCCTTTACGGACTCTCCTTCACCGATCAAAACGGACAGCAGCGCTGCTTTACATTAGGAATCAGTGGCCGCAACGGTGCACCGATATTACAGGAAATCTCTTCCTAAAATTATGCATGCCCCTTCGGCACACATTCCTCTGCCAAAATTTCATCGCGGAGGCCACTTATGGGACAATCAAGGGCGCCGCAGGCAATCTGGGCAAACTGTTTAAGAAGTGAGTGATGAATCAAAAACATCCACGAAACCGACGGTTTCGTGGATGTTTTGTATTTATTCGCTTAGGGCACGCAGGGCCGCGGTGAAGGCATCTGCGATGCGCACGGCGCACTGAGGGCCGACGGAATTGGTCTCTTCATAGTGATTCTCGCCGGTGGCATCCACGATTTTCTCAAAATACGGCCACTGCGGATTTACCAGAAAATCTGAGGGCGGCACGATATAACCCACCTCATCATCCGCAAGGCCCACCACAATCAGCTGCTGCACGCCGTAGGCGGCAGCGATCTCACGCAGCGGCGTGGGGTTCTCCTGCTGGGGAGATGCGCTGCCGTAGCTGCCGCCCAGCACCAGTTCCGGGAAAATCTCGCCCGGCAACAGCGCCAGCGCCACATCGTCAAGCATCAGCACCGTCAGCTCCGTTTCCACCAGATAGCCCATGGCACCCTCACCGGGGACACTGTGGGTACCGAGGATGCCCAAGAGCTTATAGAGCAAAAACACGGGGTTATCCAGAGGGATCGTAAAGCGCTGGTTGCTCCAAGCCAGCTGGGGAGAGAGCGTCTGCTGCCGGTCTGCCTCGATGGAAAGCACGAGGTCGGTCAGCTGCGCTGCCGTTCTGGTCATATTTCCCACGGCAAAGTGGGACACGTCCGTCAGCTCTTTTGTCATGATCAAGCCACCGACAGCACCGGGAAAAAACATGGTATTGTCCCCTGTGGCATGGGTAACAGCATCACACAAAAGACCGGGGAAATCGCGACTGAGCAGCGTATTGGCGCCACGCAGAGACTCGGCGTGAGCGCCGTAGAGCAGCATCCGCAGTCCGGGACTGCCGTCGGCAGCCGTGAAGGAGAGCTGATAGATATTTCCGTCAAAGACCAGCGGCTGGCGAGAATCATGGCACAAATCATTCGCCGCTGCCTGAGAAAAAGAAAGTGTTCCCACTTTCCGATCCGCCGCCGCTTCACGACCGGCCTCTTCGGCAGCGCAGAGCAAGGCCTCCATATAGTCCTCATTTTTGCCGTTGACACCTACAGGCCCCCACAGGCCCAGCGTGTCGATACCTGCATGGGTATGGGTAGCATAAACGTGGATGGCGCTGCAGTTGGGCACATCTGCCAGCCGTTGACGGATCATTTCCACCGTGCCGCTGTCCAGTGCCACGCAGTCAATGCCGATCAGCAGCACGCCTTCATCACCGGTATCCATCCATGCAGCACGCGCCTGACACAGATCCAGCACGCCGCTGATTTCCACGCCGTTGCGGTAACCGGCGATATAGAGGGGTTGGTCACTGTCCTGCGGTAGGAAAATCCGACGGCTGGCGAAGCCAAAATACCACGTTTCTCCTGAGGAAGTATAGGTCTGCGTGGGGTATTCCCTGCCCTGTCCGGTAGCCAGCAGTACATTGGCCGGACAGATCCCGTTGATGGTGGTGAAGGCCAGCACCATCAACGTCAGGGGAAGGGCCAGCACAAGGGCGATGCAAGAGGAAATCAGCGCCTTTCTGCGGCAGCGGCGAAGCAGCCAAAACAAGAGCGCAGACAGCGCACCCATCACAACGATGACAACCCACGGCAGTTGGATATGGGCATCTTTCAGTTGCCGCAGTGCCTGCACCACGTTCTGCGCCACTTCCAGCTGCAGCAGATTTGCCACAAACGCAGTCAAACCGGCAGCGCCTGTGAGCAAGCACCATGCCAGCAGGATCAGCAGCAGACCGTAGACTGCACCCGGCAAAAACGGCCACAGGGAGCGAAATCTCTTTTTCATCACCGTTCTCCTTTTTCCCCTTTTTCCGCATTATAGCACGCGACACAGCTGCCATTCAACAATAAGATGAAAAAAAGACCCAAAACCGATTGGTTTCGGGTCTTTTATGTTCTATTTTGAGATGTTAACTCAGGCCTTCTTGGCGATCTCGCACAGGGCGGAGAAAGCGACGGCGTCGTTGATAGCCATCTCGGACAGCATCTTGCGGTTGATCTCGATGCCGGCGACCTTCAGACCGTGCATGAAGGTGGAATAGTTCATGCCGTTCATCTTGCAGGCAGCGCTGATACGGGTGATCCACAGCTGACGGAAGTCTCTCTTCTTCAGACGACGAGACACGTAAGCGTAGGTCAGGGACTTCATAACAGCCTGGTTGGCCATCTTGAAGTGCTTGGACTTGGCACCCCAGTAGCCCTTGGCCATCTTCAGGGTCTTATTTCTTCTTTTGCGCGCCATCATTGCGCCTTTAACTCTTGCCATTTTCTAATTGCCTCCTATTTCTAACGAATCCGTTTCTTACTTGTAGGGGATCATCTTGCGGATGACAGCCTCGTTGGTGGCATCGGCATAAGCGCCGGTGCGCAGGCGACGGGTACGCTTGGTATCCTTCTTGGTCAGGATGTGGCTCTTAAAAGCGTGAGCTCTCTTGACCTTGCCGGACTTCGTCAGATTGAAACGCTTCTTGGCACCGCTGTGGGTCTTCAGTTTAGGCATAATTTTTTACTCC